>CAWUTM010000092.1:0-4018 GCA_963925755.1 uncultured Sulfurimonas sp.
GAGATGTGGAAAACTATTAGTTCTAAAAAAACATGGACAGGCATCATTAAAAACAGAGCGAAAGATGGAACTACGTATGTTGT
Source organism: uncultured Sulfurimonas sp. (assembly GCA_963925755.1). GTDB lineage: Bacteria > Campylobacterota > Campylobacteria > Campylobacterales > Sulfurimonadaceae > Sulfurimonas. Next base: position 84 of record CAWUTM010000092.1, read on the forward strand.
AGATAGTGTGATTATTCCCCTACTTGACGCGAACAATGATATTATTGAGTACATGAGTATTAGGCATGATATTACAGAATTAGAACTTTATAAAGATGATTTAAAATCACAGTTAGATATAGCGGTCAATGATATAGTAGACACACAAAAAGAAGTTGTTTACACAATGGGTGCAATTGGCGAGTCACGAAGTAAAGAAACGGGAAACCATGTAAAAAGAGTTGCTAATTACTCTTATACACTTGCAATTTTAGCTGGTTTATCCGAAGAACATGCAGCGCTTTTAAAACTAGCGTCACCAATGCATGATATTGGCAAGGTGGGAATTCCTGATAATATTTTAAATAAGCCTGGAAAGTTGACTGTTGATGAATTCACAGTGATGAAAACACATTCTGAACTTGGCTACGAGATGCTTAAAAACTCTAAACGCGAGATATTAAAAACATCAGCTATCGTGGCATATGAGCATCATGAAAAATGGGATGGTAGCGGATATCCAAGAGCGCTTAAAGGTGAAGATATTCATATCTATGGAAGAATCACTGCCATCTGTGATGTTTTTGACGCGCTTGGTTCTGACAGGTGTTACAAAAAAGCATGGGAACTTGATAAAATTTTAGATCTTCTTCGTGAAGGAAGAGCACAACACTTTGATCCCACCTTAATAGATTTGTTTTTGAACAACTTGGATCAATTTTTAGAAACAAGAGATAAATATAAAGATAATTTTTAAATGAAAAACTTAGAAGAAGTAATACGAAAACTAACGCCCTTAGTCAAATGATACGCAAGAGATCAAGTGAATGAAGCGACAGAGCATTGGATAACATTTACTATTTTGATGCGTCATTTTCAAATGGAGCACTTGAAATAGAGTCTACTTTTAACAGTTATGGTATTATATCAGACGAAGTTTTTGATGATGACGACCTTGGATTTTTTTAAAAACTAGAAAAGTTTAGAATAAAATTATATTAAAAAATTGGAGAAAATATGCCTAACAAAGAACATAAAAGAGCAGAGCAAGAACGAGATAAAAAAGATAAAAAAGCAACGACAATAGTCTTTTCAGTAATGGCTGTAAGTTTAGTGGCTTGTTTTATATATATTATTATATATGCTTAAACCTCTTTAATCGTCTCCAAGAGTCTTCTTAAACACTCTATCGTGAAACTTATACCACTTACAGCGTTTCTTGTTTTTTATAGAGTAAATGTTGTAAGTAAATTTTCTACCACACTCTTGACACCTAAACGTAGCACGATTTTTAAACTTGTTGTAGTTTAGAAATAAGAAGTTCCCTACTTGATCACCTTCTTTATAAACAATCTTGTCATTTTTCGCATAGGCTTTTTCAGTCAGTAGAGCGTCTTCCCTCTGTTTTGTCAGCCATGTTGGTTCTATATCTTCTTCAAATTCATAATCCATTTTATTACCTTGGTATTTTGTTATAATCACATTAATTAAAATAAGGATACTAATGCAAACTATAGCATTAAATATACTCAAAACTGGAAATAATGTTTTCATTACAGGTTCTGCGGGAACTGGAAAAACATACCTTTTAAATAAGTATACATTTTATCTCAAATCAAGAAAAATAATCCCTACGATAGTAGCGCCTACAGGTATAGCCGCGTCACATCTACAAGGTCAAACAATCCACTCCTTTTTTAGTCTTGGCATCCGCGATACAATTGATGATGATTATATAGATTCTTTACTAGAAAAGAAATACTTACAGACCAGATTTGCTAAACTAAAGGTTCTTATAGTTGATGAAATTTCTATGGTGTCTCCTGAGATGTTTAGCGCTATGGATAGAATACTTAGAGCTTTTAAAGAAAACGATACTCCCTTTGGCGGCGTTCAAACAATTCTTTCTGGAGATTTTTTCCAACTCCCGCCAATCTCGAAAATCCCTAAAGACAAACGCTTCGCATGGCAATCTCCCTCATGGAAAGAATTACAGTTAAAAACCTGTTACCTACAAGAGAAATTTAGACAAGATGATAATGTTCTCATTAGTATTTTAGATGAGATTAGAAGTGGTAGTGTCTCTAGTAACTCTTATGAAGTGTTAAACGCGAGACATCATAAAGACCTTGGAATTGATTTTACTCCAACGAAACTTTACACACATAATATAGACGTTGATAGAATAAATAGCGCGGAGTTGCAAAAAATTAATAATCCATCTCATTCATTTAAATATAAATCAGAAGGAAGCGCTCAAAATATCCAAAAGATATTTAAATCTTCACTTGTTTTAGAAGAAATGAGTCTGAAAAAAGATGCTGTTGTTATGTTTATAAAAAACAACCATGAGCTAGGCTATGTTAATGGTACTACAGGTGTTGTAGTGGACTTTGATAAGCAAACTCATCTCCCAGTAGTTAAAACATCGTACGGGGCTTTAATTAGAGTTACTCTAGAAGACTGGACTATAGAAAATGATAGTTCAAACATAGTCGCTAAAGTCTCACAAATCCCACTCAAACTCGCATGGGCGATAACGATCCATAAATCCCAAGGAATGACACTTGATTCCGCCGAAATAGATCTCTCTAAAACATTTGAAGTGGGGCAGGGTTATGTAGCACTTTCTCGTATTAAAAACATAGATGGGCTGCGTTTAATGGGTTTGAATGATATGGCACTCACTGTTGATCCATTAATACTACATATTGACAATAGAATCAAAGCAGCTTCTAAAAAAGCGAGTGATGAGATATCCGTACTCTCACCCCAAAACCTCCAAGAGATATTTGAGTCCTACGTTTTAAGCATAGATGGAATTACGGATAGTGGTAAAATTAAAGAACAAGAAGCAGTTTTAAAGTCTGAGAAAAGGACAGTGTCCAAAAGTATTGCTCCTACTCACATCCAAACAAAAGAGTTGATTGATAGTTCTAGTTCTATTATGGAATTAGCTGCTAACAGAGGAGTGAGTAAAGGGACTATTATTAATCATCTCCGTATTTTAAAAGAACAAGACTCAGGGTTGAATTTAGATAAATTTATGCCAGATGCAAAGATTTGCACACTTGTAAATGATGCGGTGAAACAGATAAAAGAAAGAGATAATAAAGATGATTTTAGTGAAGATGGCAAAGCTCGATTAAAACCAATCTTTGAACTTTTAGATTCTAAAATAGAGTATGATGATATACGGATAGTACTTCTATAGGGGTGTTTCTATTCTAATTCTAATTGCATTAAATACATATCTTCACCGTCTATTACTTTAACGTCAAGACTCATGCAATCTGGACATTTATAATAAATTTCTTTAAGTTCTGTTGTCTTGTCGCAATTTTTACAGATGATAGTAAGCGCTTGAATATTCATAATAAATTCAGCGTCATTGCAGATGGTTTTTTCTTTGAATGTATTGAAGGCGGTTTCAAGTAAATGTGGTTCAACGCCACTCATCCTCCCAATTTTCACCACTACTTTTGTAACTGCGTTAGCATCATTGTCTTTTGCATGCTGTTCACACTGTTCTAGTAGCGCTTGAACAATCGAATACTCGTGCATTAACAGATCCTAGGCAACAATTCACCTTTGGGCAGTTCTAGGTATCTGCGACTTCCCCATGCCGAATGAAGTATGACTTTTTTAGGTTTTTCATTAGTGGCTTTACCAATATAAGTGGCATTAAACGTAAAGTCAAACTGTTTTAAAGTATCTAACGCTTTATCAACGTCACATGAAGGAATGGCTAAAAGGAAAGTTCCTTCATTCGCAAAGTCGTAAGGCTCGAAACCAAGCATCTCGCATATTCCTTGAACCTCGTCGCATACGGGAAGCTTCTCTTCCTCTATCTCTATGCATACGTTAGAACTATCCGCCCATTCATTTAGTACGGCTGCTAGACCGCCACGAGTGGCGTCACGCAAAGCTTTTATACTTATTTTAGATTCTATTAA
>CAWUTM010000093.1:0-13491 GCA_963925755.1 uncultured Sulfurimonas sp.
CCATACCTCCTTTGAATGAAAATGAGTTAGTGAAATGATGAAAAAAAAGGTTTACTTTAAGACTTTCGGGTGTCGTACAAATATCTATGACTCTCAGGTAATGATGAGTTCCATGAAAGAGTATGATATTACTGAAAATGAGAGTGAGGCAGACGCAATTGTCATAAACTCTTGTACTGTTACGAATGGAGCAGATACACATGTTCGATCATATATCTCAGGTGTGGAAAAAAGTGGTAATGAAGCGAAGCTTTTTTTAACGGGATGTGGTGCTCATACTAAAGGGGAATCCCTCTTAAAAGAAAAGCGAATACATGGTGTTTTTGGACAGAGTGAAAAGCAAAAGATAGATACGCTTTTAGCAGAGGACAAACCATTCTATGAGATTGGAGATCTAAACTACATTGACGATGTTATCGTGAATGAGTTTGTTGGAAAGAGCAGGGCGTTTATAAAAATTCAAGAGGGCTGTAACTTCCGTTGTTCATACTGTATTATTCCCTTTGTTCGTGGTGATGCTAGAAGCATGAGCGAGAGTAGAATTTTAGAGCAAATCTCTACATTGGCGATTAATGGTTTTGGCGAGTTTATACTTACGGGAACAAACGTTGGTTCTTATGGACAAGATACTAAAACGTCATTAGCGACACTTATGAAAAAAATATCACAGATTCGTGGCGTACGTCGTATTCGACTTGGGAGTGTTGAACCGATTCAAATTAGTGATGAGTTTAAAGAAATACTCGATGAACCATGGTTGGAAAGACATATGCATATAGCACTCCAGCATACGTCTCCTACGATGCTCAAACTTATGAACAGAAGAAATGTTTATAAACAAGATAAAGAACTCTTTGAGCTTTTAGCGGAGAAAGGTTTTGCCATAGGGACGGACTTTATTACGGGGCATCCTGGCGAGAGTGAAAATATATGGCAAGAGGCTATGCAAAACGCAAGAGAGTTGCCTTTAACTCACCTTCACGCATTTACGTACTCTAAACGCGATGGTACACCTTCGGCTACTATGAAACCAGAGGTAAATGGTAAACTGGCAAAAGAGAGACTTCATGAAATTCAAGATATAGTGAATGAAAAGAATCTAGCGTTTAGAAGAGCTTTTCATGGAGAGCTTGATGTACTTGTAGAGTCTCAAAAAGATGGATTCTATCATGGAATAGACCAGCACTTTAACAAAATTATTATTGACTCAAAAGAAGACTTAGTCGGTAACTGGGTCAGTGTAAAAAACTATGAAGTAAAAGAGGATTGTAACTATGCTAACATCTAAAACAAACCGTATATCTTTATATCTTTCGGCTATTATTATTACATTGTTGGTACTTTTCGCACTTCTTCGAGATAACTCGGAGTCTATTACGCTTGCTCAAGCTAAGAGTGTTTTAAATGATAAAAGTGTTGAAAAAGTAGTCTATTCAAAAGAGTACGTTTATTTAAGCACCCAACATAAATACTTTAAAATAGCCTCTTCTCAAGTAACTCCTGAGATGTTCGTAGATTATAATGTAGAGATAAAAAGTGAATCAAATATTTTACTCTATATCTTATCATTAGTCTTTCTTTTAGGTTTAGGAACACTAATCCTACGTTTTTTACAAAAGAATGAGGGTTTTACTCTTTTTTCTGGGCAGATTCAAGCTACGACTGATAACTCTGATACGAATACGCCTGTAATAGAAGCTACTAAAAGTGACGTAAGTTTTAGCGATATTGGTGGAATAGGTGATGTTAAGATAGAACTTGAAGAAATAATAGACTTTATGAAAAATCCTAAACGATATAAAGACTTTGGAGCACGTATGCCCCGAGGCGTTCTTTTAGTTGGTCCTCCAGGTGTTGGAAAAACTATGATAGCTAAGGCTGTGGCTCATGAGGCTGGAGTTGCATTTTACTATCAAAGTGGCGCGTCTTTTGTTCAGATATACGTTGGAATGGGTGCAAAACGAGTCCATGAACTTTTCGCTGCAGCTAAGAAGAATGCGCCAAGTATTATTTTTATAGATGAAATAGACGCTGTTGGTAAAAAACGCGGTGGCGAGAGAAGTGATGAAAGAGAATCCACGCTGAATCAACTACTCACTGAAATGGATGGTTTTGAAGGTTCTAGCGGTGTTATAGTAATAGCAGCGACAAATAAGATAGATGTACTAGACTCAGCTTTACTACGCGCTGGAAGGTTTGATAGACGAGTCTTTGTGGAACTTCCAACTAAACGCGAACGCGAATCCATTTTAGAGAAGTATTTAGTTAAAGTTCCTCATGACCTTGATGTAAAAACTATAGCAAATATGACAATTGGTTTCAATGGCGCGTCTTTAGCCGCACTTGTAAATGAAGCTGCGCTGTTATCACTTCGTCAAAATGATTTTCAAGTAACAGAAGAGCATTTTTACCAGGTAAAAGACAAGGTTGTTTTTGGAAAGAAAAAACTTCAGATACTCAGTAATAAACAAAAAGAGTATCGTGTTACATATCAAGCCGCTAAGGTTATTCTAGCTACATACTTTAATTTTACATTTGAAAAATTAATGCTCTCAAATGAAAAATTAACTCCTGTGGGAGATGAACAATTTATAAAACATGAATTAGAGTCACAAGTGCGAATGCTTTTAGCCGGCATGGTCGCGTGTAATATAAAATATAATGAACACTCAAGTAGTGCAAAGGGTGACCTAGGCGAAGCAAAAGAAATAGTGAAAAAAATGTGTCAAGAGTATGGAATGGGTGAAACTCTTTTAGGTGATAGTCATGAAGAAAAGAGAGTACTAGAGAGACTTTTTGCAGAGACAAGAGAGTTACTTGGTTCTATGCCTAAACTAGTAACCAGAGTAGAAGAAATACTAGTTGAACGCGAGAGCATAAGTAAATCAGAAGTAATAAAGTTAATAAATGAAATTTTATAGTGGCTTTTCTTTACAAAATGAACAGTATCTTTTTACAGAGTATATAGATAGCAGTGAGTATGCAGTGTGTGGTTTTAGCTATGGTGCGATACATGCTCTTAATACAACAATAGAAATGCTTAAATCTTCAAAAAGAGTAGATAGACTCCAACTTTTTTCTCCAACTTTTTTTCAGAGTAGGGATGCGAAATTTCATCGTCTCCAATTGATGAGTTACAAAAAGAACAAAGAAAACTATATGCAACAATTCTTAGCAGGTTGTTTTAAACCACATGCGCAAAAAGATGTAGAGACCATAGATACGGATCTATCTGAACTAGAAGAACTGTTAGGGTATGAATGGTCAATAGATACTCTAAAAGAGATCCAAAACAGTGGCGTAAAAATAGAAGTTTACCTTGGTGGAAAAGATAGTATTATCGATGTAAACGCAGCAAAAGAATTATTTTTAGAAGTTGCTACTGTGACATATATAAATAATGCAAATCATTTTTTGCAAATCAGTTAAGGAAATAGTATGAGTGAAATAAAAATAGGCGTAATAACGGCAAGTGATAGAGCAAGCAAAGGGATATATGAAGATATCTCCGGTGTAGCGATCCAAGACACTATGAAAGACTACCTTGAGAGTGAGTTTGAAATAGTATATAGATGTATTCCTGATGAGCAAGATATCCTTGAAAACACTATGAAAGAACTTTGTGATAATGAAGGGTGCTGTTTAGTCGTGACTACCGGTGGAACAGGTCCTGCTCTTCGTGATGTTACTCCAGAAGCCACCCAAAATGTGTGTGAGAAAATGATGCCTGGCTTTGGTGAACTTATGCGTCAAGTGAGCTTACAGTATGTTCCAACAGCTATACTCTCTCGTCAAACAGCAGGTATAAGAGGTAACTCACTTATTATAAACCTTCCTGGAAAACCAAAATCTATAAGAGAATGCCTAGACGCAGTATTTCCAGCAGTGCCGTATTGTATAGATTTAATTGAAGGACCATTTATAAAGACTAATGAATCGGTCATAAAAGCATTCAGACCAAAGGCAAAATAATGAGAATAGAAAATATATCAGATGAAGAAATATTTAATTTCTACGATGAAAATTTGCACGATTCTTTATAGTGCAAGTCTAATTCCTACAGGGCAGTGATCTGATCCTGTAATATAGTCAAGTATAAAAGCATCTTCAAGGCTTTCACATAAATCTTCACTAATAAAAAAGTAATCAATTCTCCATCCAACATTGTTTAGTCTCGCGTTTGAACGGTAAGACCACCAACTGTATCTATCCGCCTCATCACCATTTACATATCTAAAGGAATCGACATATCCATGGTCTATAAGTTTATCCATCCATGCTCTTTCGCTTGGCAGGAAACCTGACGTTTTAGAGTTGGCTTTTGGATTTTTTAAATCTATCTCTTTATGCGCGGTATTTACGTCTCCACAAATTACTATACTTTTTCCTTCACTTCGAAGCTTTTCACAATGCTCAAGTAAATCATCATAAAATTTCATTTTATAATCAAGTCTTTCTTGGTTTTTTTGACCATTTGGAAAGTAGATGTTAAAGAGGACTAAATCATCATAATGCGTTTCAACAATACGACCTTCATTCATAGTATCTATATGGTTTGCCGTAGAGCTAAAGTCAGCATTTAACACACTATAAGTAGCCGTTCCACTATAGCCTTTTTTTTCTGCTGAGTTTACATTACGCTCTGCATACTCTTTTTCAAATAAATCATCTGGTATTTGCTCAGGAAGAGCTTTGATTTCTTGTAGGCACAGAATATCAGTTTGTCGTTCATCTATCCATTTAAGTGCTTCTTTTGTACCTACAGCACGGATTCCATTAACATTCCAAGATATTATTTCTATTGATTCTGACATTGTGTATCCAATTTGATGATTTTTTTTGATTTGGAGAGGTTATACCCCGAGGAAGGGCATAAATTTTTAGAGCTTTTAATTTATATAAAGTCTACTTTTTCAACATGGTGCTGTAGACCAAGTTTATCTCTATCACAACCAAGAGCTAGACCTAGCATTTGTTGCATATGTAGAACAGGAAGCGCAACTTCACGACCAATCGCCTCTGAAAGATGACCAGTTTGTGTATCTAGCTTTAGGTGACACAGAGGACAAGGAGTAACTATGAAGTCAGCGTTGTTATCCATCGCTCCCGCAACAACTTTACCCGCAAGTATAGCTGATGTCTTTGGTGCTTGAAGTTCAACGTGGAAACCACAACACTTGTTTTTCTCTTCATAGTCTACAGTCTCACCACCACAAGCGATAATTAGATCATCTAATGAGCGAGGGTTGTAAGGGTTTTCCGGAGTCTTATGAGTTTCATTTTGAAGCTCAGAGGGACGAATATTATGACAACCATAAAAAGGTGCAATGTTAAACTGACTAAGTGGCGTTACTACCATTTCAGCAATTTTATCAAGACCAATATCATCGATAATAGCATATAAAAAGTGAGTAACAAGTGATGTACCTTTGTACTCAAGTCCAACTTCTAAAAGCTTCTCGTTTACACGAGCCTTAAGATCTGCATTGTTGTCTAAACGATGTTTAGTCATAGCAGTATTTAGTTGACAAGTATTACAAATAGTTACCATAGTTAATTCATGTTTTTCAGCATAAGCAATATTTCTTGCATTTAATACAAGAGATAAAAAGTCATCATAATCTTGTAGGTGAGAAGCACCACAACATGAAGCTTCTGTTAGTTCTACAAGTTCTATTCCTAGTTTATCAGCTACTGCCATAGTTGAAATCATCTGCTCAGGAGTACTTTGTTTAGCAGTACAGCCTGTAAAAAGTGCGTATCTTAATTTTTCCATCTATAACTCCTAGAACTTTACCGTTGATGAAGATTTTACAAGTTTTTGTATCTCATCAAGGTTGTCTGATTTTGTAATAGCCCATGGTGGTACTATTTTTCCTTTTGTAAACATTCTTAGCGCAAGTGGTATGTGTTTCAAAACACCAAGTCCTTCAGAATAAAGAACCATTCCACCCTCATCAAGAACACCATTTCTCGCAATAGAGTGCTTAAATCCAACAGCATGACGAGTCGCTACATTTGACTTTGCAACACCTTCTTGGAATAGCATATTATGTAATGAAGTAATTTTTGCAATAGGATCAACGCCTTTTGGACATACTTCAGCGCATTCCATACATTTAACACAGTCCCAAACACCTTGTTTTTCTTCATTTAACTCTACAAGTCTTGTTGTGTGCGCATCATCACGAATATCTGCTTCAAAACGGTATGCTTTAGCAAATGCGGCAGGACCAAAAAAGTCTTCATTAACTTCAACAACTGGACACGCATAGTGACAAGCACCACATTGAATACAAAGGTCTGCATCATTTAGTGCATTCGCTTGTTCTGGCGTAACGGCACACTCCATTTCTGGGTGCTCATCAATATGAGAAATAAGGTAAGGATGAATTGCGTCATTCTTTTCCCAAAAATCACCCTTGTCTATTATCAAGTCTTTTACAGCTCTTGATTTACTTAATGGCTCAATAGTAAGTTCGTTTCCAAAATATTCTATCATATTTGCCATACTCTCTTTACAAGCAAGAGTTGCACGACCATTTACTTTAATAGCACAAGTTCCACAGATACCATGACGGCAACTACGACGGTAGGAAAAGCTTCCATCGTTATCCCATTTGATTCTATTTAATATATCTAGTACAACTTCTTCTGAAGTTACGTCCATTTCATAATTTTCATAGTATGGAAGGTAATCTTCATCTGCATTAAAACGAAATACTTTGAAGTTTACTTTTTGTGATGTAATTGCATGTGTACTCATAAATTCTCCTTAGTATGTTCTAGCTTTAAGCTCATGTTTGCCAAGAACGACATCCATATAGTCAAGTGAAATTTCACCACTTTCATCCATATAAGCCATAGTGTGCTTAAGAAAGTTTTCATCATCACGCGTGTCAAAGTCTTCTCTAAAGTGAGCACCACGACTCTCTTTTCTTGCAACAGCACTCTCAACGATAAACGCAGAGTAGTCAAGCATATGACCAAATTCCATAGCTTCTTGAAGCTCAGTATTAAATACTTTTGACTTGTCTTTAATACGAATATTTTTAAATCTTTTACGAAGTTCTTTTACTTTTTTTACAGAAGCTTCTAAAGATTCTTCCGTTCTAAACGCGCCAGCATTCGCTGTCATAGATTGTTGTAGCTCTTCTCTTAAGGCTGGAACAGTCTCTTCACCATTGTTTTTAAGTAAAAAGTCAAGCTCAGTAAGTGCAATGTTCGCATCTTCCTCAGTTGCTATTCGTAGTTCTATACCATCTAGTTCCTCAGCCATTGTTTTACCAACATAACGACCAAAAAGGAGTGCTTCAAGTACAGAGTTAGCACCAAGACGGTTTGAACCATGAACAGAAACACATGAACACTCACCAGCGGCATAGAAACCTTCTACTAGTTCTGTATTGTTTTTACGTACGTTTCCAGCAATATTTACTGGAATGCCACCCATAGAGTAGTGTGCGGTTGCAGAAATCAAAATAGGCTCTTTAATCATGTCAAGACCTAAGAAAGTGATTGCAAGTTCACGAAGTTCGGGAAGTCTTTCCATAATGAGGTCTTTACCTAAGTGTGTTACATCTAAATAAACAGCGTCTTTTCTTGGACCACAACCACGACCTTCTCTAATCTCGTTTAAGATAGCACGAGCAACAACGTCACGAGACGCAAGTTCCATTGCGTTTGGAGCATACTTCGTCATAAAGCGCTCACCCTCAGAGTTGAAAAGTTGACCACCTTCACCACGTGCGGCTTCAGAAATAAGAACGCCATTTCCTGAAAGACCTGATGGGTGAAACTGTACAAACTCCATATCTTCTAAAGGAAGACCATGACGAGCAACGATACTAAGACCATCACCTGTATTTGCATGAGCGTTTGAGTTAATTTTGTAAGCACGAGCATATCCACCAGTTGCAAACATAACACTCTTAGCGTTAAAGATTACAGTTTCCATGTTACGAATGTTAAACGCGACAACACCTGAAACCTTTCCATCTTTATAGATTATATCCGCGGCATACCACTCATCGTAAAACTTAACACCAGCACGGTGTGCTTGTTCATAAATAGTTTGAAGAAGCGTTAAACCAGTTCTGTCTTTAGCGTAACAAGCACGAGGAGAGCTTTGTCCACCAAATGGGCGTTGTGCAATCTTTCCATCAGCTGTACGACTAAACGCAGCTCCCATACCTTCTACCCAACGGATAGTTCCAGGAGCGTTTTTACACATAAATTCAACAGCGTCTTGGTCAGCTAAATAATCGCTTCCCTTCACTGTATCGAACTCATGGAGCTCTACACTGTCTTCATCACTAAACGCAGCGTTAATACCACCTTGAGCTGCTCCAGAATGACTTCTTAGAGGGTGTAGCTTTGTGATAACAGCAACATTTTTACCCGCACTTTGTAACTCTCTTGCTGCGGCACATCCGGCAAGACCGGCTCCAACAACAATAGCATCGTAAGTATAAATAGGAATACTCATTAAATTTCCTTGATAATAAAACTAATAATAATGCTGATTGTATCGTGAATATTCTTCGTGCAGATTAAAAAAGGTGTTTGAATGTCTTTCCTATAACTATGTTACTATTTGAGACATTCCTGAAGGTGTTTAGAGGTGTCTTTGTGCTAAATCTCTTAACTGATAGATTCTGTTTGTTCCTGTAGATTTTGCGTATTCAAGTATTTCTTTTGCTTTTCGAGTTGCCTCTTCGAGGTTCGTATTATTTGGTTTAATAACAAATCCACCAGTTACGGTAACAATTATATTACCTTGTTCTGGAGAATTAAATTTAAGCTCAGCAATACTTTCTCTGATTATTTCAATATCTTTATAGGCTAATTCTTTAGTCGCTCTTGAGAGTATCACTGTAAACTGATTGTAGTCAGTTCTTGCGATAGTATCCACTGGAAGTTCGTGTAGGGAGATAGCATAAGCAATCTTTTTGAGAACTACCTGTGTGAACTCTTGTGTATATGTACGTTTAGATTTTGAAAAGTTGTCGATTTCTAAGATGGTTAAAGATGTAAAATTACTATCTTTGAGACCTTTTTTCTCAGAGTATGAGTTTACCATTCCTTTATAGTTATTGATATTTGTTACAGGGTCTAGCATTGTTGGATTGTCACTGACAGTGGACTTTCTCCTTATTCTTAAAGATAGCGCATCCCCCTCAACAGTATAAATTTTATGTTCAATTTTATTTTTGTCTATTTGATAGAGGTAACTAATATCTTTATATATTAGATTTAAGTGTCTTCTAAAGACTAGAGTAGGAAAGAAAATTAATATAAAGACAGCAGTTGCGATTTTGAGAAGAATAGAAAACTTTTCTTGGTTAGATGTTAAGCTTTTGAGTAGTATTGAATCTATATGTGCTCTTATAGTATAAAAAGATTTTTTAAGATTTTGCGCGGCAAGTTTATCTTTTTCTTGATTGTCTTCTTTAAGTTTCTGCGAGTAAAGAGTATTCGCATTTTCATTAAACTCTTTTGTTAGTATAGAAAGTTTTTTCAAATCGGCTAAATATACTGCTTCATTATTGAAAATATATTTATCGGTATAGTTGTATTTATACAGAGTTCTTAGTTTATCAATTTCCTGTAGAAGTTGAGTGCTTTTACCATTAAACTGAATAAGCGCAACGCTTATGTCACTCTGCTTAAGTTTTGTGAGTTCTAAAATAATATTTTGTTGTTGTTTTAAATTGTTGATTTTTTCATACTCTAATTGATGTTCAAAAATAAGAGCTAAAGATACAAAGGATGTAAATAGGACAAAAAATAGATAAGTGTTCAGATTTAAAAATATTTTTTTGATAGAGTGTTTCATATAGGTGTTTTCCTAATTAATGTTATAATGACTTGTCATTCTATATCGTGAGAAATTAATATATGCTTAAAGAAGTTTAATTGAATAAAGAAAACCATTTTATATCCCATTTTGAGAACAAATATATCGGTGACGATGGGGCTGTGATAGATGGTTACGTCTATTCAAAAGATGCTTTTTTCCAAAATGTGCATTTTAAGAAGAAATGGCTAACGTACAAGCAAGTAGCAAGAAAAGCCATGTTAGTTAATCTCTCAGATGCAATAGCGATGAATGCCGTGCCAAAATACGCACTATTAAGTGTGGCTATGCCTTCTGCGATCACTAAGAGCGAAAGTAGTGAATTAGCAGAAGGGTTTCTAGAAATTGCTAGGGAATATGGTGTGGAAATTATTGGCGGTGATACGATTTCAAACACCAAGTTAGATATAACAGTTACTATTATTTCTAAAACTAAAAAACCACTTTTACGTTCAGGCATACGTCAAGGTTACCTTCTCGCACATACCGGAAAACTCGGGCAATCAGCTAAAGAGTTAAAGAAACTATTTAATTTGGGTGAAATCCATAAGCAATCAAAGTTTATAGATATAAAGCTCAGAAGAAACTTTGTCACCAAAGCATCAAGGTATTTAAAGTCGGGTATGGATATATCCGATGGTCTTTTTAGCGACTTAGATAAGATTGCTAAAGAAAATACAATGGGTTTTACTTTTACTAAAAAAATAGATAAAAAGACAGCTTGCAGTGGTGAAGAGTACGAAATGCTCGTTGCCTTTGATAAGCGCGATAGAAAAACACTTCATAGGCTGTCTAAGGTCTCTCGTACGCCTTTGACTGTTTTTGCCTATGCGACAAGAAAAAAATTTACAAACAGATGTAAAGCACATCATTTTTAAGGAATATATATAATTATGGATAGATTTTATTCACTTGCTCACGCAAGCATTGATTTTCACTTTAAACAGTCTCCTCGTGACTTTGTTGTCGAAGAGTTACCCCTATACGAATTTTCAGGAGAGGGCGAGCATTTAATACTTTTTATAAGAAAAAAGAACATGACTACAAATGAGATGGTGGGTCAGATAGCGCGATATTTAGGAATTAAAAATAAAGAAATAGGATATGCTGGTCTTAAAGATAAGCACGCCATGACTAAACAGTATATTTCCATACATAAAAAATATGAAGAGGCATTGGAGACTTTTGACTTCGAGGGTATAAAAATTGTCTCTAAAACTTACCATAACAATAAAATAAAGATAGGACATTTAAAAGGAAATAGGTTTTACATAAAAGTAAAGAAAGTAAATCCTACCTCCGCTCAAAAGATAGACCAAGCTCTTAAAAATATATCAAACGATGGTATGCCTAACTACTTTGGTTATCAGCGTTTTGGAAATGATGGAGATAATCATATACTTGGTGAAAAACTAGCAAAAGGTGAAGCTAAAGAAAGAAACCCAAGAGTGAAAAAACTTCTAATAAACGCTTACCAAAGTCATCTCTTTAATCTATGGCTAAGTAGGCGTTTAGAAATCAATTCACTTGTATCTAGTTTTGAGGCCAATGAGTTGGAGAGTCTTTTAAATATGCCTAACAATGAAGTCAAGAAGATGAAAGCGCAAACACATCCTTTTAAGTTAATGGATGGTGACATTATGGAACATTACCCATATGGTAGACTTTTTACCTTTAACGGAGAAGCGGAAGATATTGAGAGATTTAATAAACACGAAATAAGCGCGACTGGTCTTTTATGTGGTACGAAAGTTTCTCTCTCCACATCTCTTGCAGGTGAGTTAGAAAAAGAATTTGACGATGAGATAAACGCAGATGGTGCACGTCGATATGCATGGATTTACCCGACAGACGTAGAAGGTCGATTTAATCAAATCGAAGCGCAGTATGAGATGAATTTTACATTGCCAAAAGGCTCTTATGCAACCGTACTTATAGAAGAAATAGCAAAGAAAAAGATAAGATAATCAAGGAAAATAATTATAAATGAATAAAAGACATATAACATCGTTAATATCACAAAATTTTGGAAAATTTGCATCAAAAGAGTTTCCAAAATGGTTTCAAAAAATTGTAAATAGCGCATATGTAAACCTTATGGGACTCGACATGAGTGACTTTAACGAAGCTAGCACATATAAAAGTTTAAACGCTCTGTTTACACGTAGACTACAAGTTACAAGAGAATTTTCTCCACTTGCTGAAATGTTTATCTCTCCTTGTGATTCACTTATATCAGAGTGTGGAGTTCTTGATGAAGATTACGCGCTTCAGATTAAAGGGATGTCTTATAAGGCAAGTGAACTTTTAGGGAACAACTTTAGTGATGAAGAAAAAAGCATAGTTGCTAATGGAACTTTCATAAACTTTTATCTTTCTCCTAAAGATTACCATCGTTATCATATACCTACAGATTTACAAGTGTTAAAGGCAGTTCATATTCCAGGTAAGTTTTATCCTGTGAATGTGCCTTCACTAGAAAAACGAATAAATCTTTTTATTGAGAATGAAAGAGTAGTTATACTATGTCAAACACCAGCTAAAAAAAGATTTTATATGGTGTTGGTAAGTGCTTTAAACGTTGGTGTAATGCAGGTGTCTTTTGAACCAAAAATTCAAACAAACGCAAGTGCGACAGAGGAACAAGTTTATGAATTCGACAATCTCTTTTTGAAAAAAGGTGATGATTTTGGATGTTTTGAAATGGGTTCAACCATTGTTATACTTACAGAAGAAGATATGCTAGATCTTGATGTTAGCGCTGGTGAAAACGTTAAGTTTTCCCAAACTATAGCAAAGATAAAATAAAAGAGTCAAAATGCTAAGTCATGAAAAAAAAGTATTTGTTGATAAGTTGTTTAATTCTCAGAATGTATTTGAAAAAAATATACTTGACGTCAAAAATGAGGATGATAGAGAAGAAGTTCTTCGTATCCTCTCAAAGCGGATAGTAAGAATTCTTTTAAGAGAAGAGCTAAGCTTCCTTTATATGAGCAGCTTAAAATACTTTAAACCATCGCTTATACCAAATATTTTATTTAAAGAGTTAGCAAATGAATGGGTTCACTATGCAACGGAGAGTTTAGGTTATTCTAGGGATGAAGCTATTTCTGAAATGAAAGAAAAAAAAAGAGTGGTTTTTTTACTTAAGGTTGCTAACGAATATTATAAAGAATACCAAAACTATTTTTATGAAGAGATTGCGGATACTTTCATTGAACTAGTTGATTACATGCCAAATCCAACACTAAACAATGAACTCATAAAAGAAGTTATGCAAAGTGGATTTGTGAAAAAACAAAATATCTCAATCATTCATAATTATCATCAGTTGTGGAGTCGTGTGAAAAATGCTCACAACAATAAAAATAAACAGGTTTCCAAAATGCAGATAAGGATAACGGAAGCTCTTGCAAATGGAGACAAAAAACTTGTGAAAAAATATGAGTATGACGAAGAAGTTCTGACTGAAAAATCTCTTGCGTACTTTGATGAAGCTGTAAAAAGATTGCGTGATAATATGCTGTTATATATGATGGAAATAAAGTAGATTTCCAAAATGATTAAAGTTTAATATATAATTAAATCTATTATTGCATGAAAATTAATCATAAATCAGACTGTAAACTATA
>CAWUTM010000094.1:0-11754 GCA_963925755.1 uncultured Sulfurimonas sp.
AATAACTGTAGTTTCAAACATGCTTATGACAAGACAGTTGAGGGAAATCCATCATACTCAACATACACTTCATGGAGACGTAAAGCGACAACTTAAGTTAGTTTTGTACTTTACTTCTTTTTTGTAAATTCGATTTGAGCACTACTATAAGTCTTTCCAAAGCTTGTTGCTAGGTTGTAAACCTGCTTTAGCGCACTCTGGAAGTCCTCGTCTGTTAGTGAAGATAAAGGATGGAGATAAGCTGCGAACAATGTGTCCTCGGAAACAGCATAGCGCGCGTCTAGAGCTAAATGAAAATTTGAATTCATTAGAGAGTCTTTGATTTTTGGAGCCAGTACCGAGTAATTAGTAATTGGGGAAATAATTCTCATCCGATTGTGATGCTCATCTGAAAGAAGCGCCATCTTTGTGCCTAAGTATTTAAAAAGGATATAGCCTTTTTCTTCTTCTAGTACATCCGTCTCCACAGAGGTAGTTATAAAGCTTTCTAGCTTTTCCTGAGTCATTTGAGACTCGTTATGTTCAGATCTATGATCTTGCATTAAATTTTTTAGGGTATTTTTTTTCATTAACTTTTTTTATTATTATATCCTATATTTTATCATTTACTTAAAGTTAGATAGTTGTAAAGATTTGCTATTATGGCTCACTTATTAATTTATTGGATAAATCATGCAAAACTGGTACGAACAAACAAGAGCTAAAACAGAACAAATATTTCAAGAAATCACCACCCATAACTTCGTAACTGAACTTATGCAAGCCTCTCTAGATAAAGACACTTTTGGTTTTTACGTAAACCAAGATTCACTCTACCTTAGCGAATATAAAAAAGCGTTAGTAGCAGTGGGAAGTAAATGTCATAAACCCGCAGATACACAGTTTTTTTATGAATCGGCAACTGGTATCATACAAGTTGAGGATGCCTTACACAAAGAGTTTTTAGAAGAGAAGTACACTAATCCTGAGCCTTCTCCTGCTTGTGAGCTTTATAACTCATACCTTGCTCGCATTGTCAACAGTGAGTCAGTAGAAGTTGGAGTGGCAGCCGTACTTCCCTGTTTTACTATTTATAAAGAAGTCGGTGATTTTATACTAAAAAACCAAGAGAACAAAGATTCAAACCCTTACCAAGCTTGGATAGCCACATATGCCAGTGATGAGTTTGCCTTAGCTGTGCAACAGGCCATAGATATTGTAGACGCTTACGCACTGACAGCCTCTCCTGAAAGTCTTGCTAAAATGGAAGAGGTTTTTATTAAAACATCGAAACTCGAATGGATGTTTTGGGATTCTGCTTACAAACAAGAGGCATGGAAAATATGAGTAATTCATACTGCCCTATTCTCACTATAGCGGGTTCTGATTCTAGTGGTGGTGCAGGTATCCAAGCGGACATTAAAAGTATATCGGCGAATGGTGGATATGCAGCTTCTGTCATAACGGCAAGCACTGCGCAAAACACCCAAGGTGTTACAGACATACACCCCATTCCCGTGCAACATATCATCATGCAGATGAAAGCGGTTTTTGATGACATAAATTTTTCGTGCATTAAAATTGGCATGCTTCACTCACCTGAAGTTATTAAAGCGGTACAAGATACTTTAGAAGAATACAATATGAAAAAAATTGTTTTTGATCCCGTAATGATAGCTACCTCAGGCGATAAACTACTCAATGATGATGCAGTACAAAGCCTTAAAGAGTTTTTACCAAACGTTATGCTTATAACGCCAAATATTCCAGAAGCCGAGCTACTCATCGGACACACCATAAATCTGGACAACATTCAAACTACGGCTGAAGAATTAGCACAACTGTACCATACTTCCGTCTTACTAAAAGGTGGGCACTTGGAGCTTACTGACACTATGACCGACATACTTTATAACTACAAAAGTAAGAAGATTACCATCATACATAACAAGACTGTAGAAACTATAAACACCCATGGAACAGGATGTAGTTTGTCATCTAGTATTGCTACTTATATAGGACTAGGTTTTAGTTTAGAAGATGCATGTATCAAAGGATGTGAGTACCTTAACATGGCTATACAAACAGGTAAAGACAAAGTACTGGGACATGGTCATGGACCTGTCAATCATTTTTACAAAATCACTTCTTAAAATCAGAAGGTAAAGTAACATAAATATTTTTTATCTAAGTTATAAGTTTAAGCAGGCAAAAACAATCGCTATGTTAAACTCCGCTCAAATAAAAAGGAAATATTATGGCATACATAGATTTAACTAAAGAAACTTTTAATGAGACTCTTGATAATAACGAAATAGTGATTATCGACTTCTGGGCTGAATGGTGTGGTCCATGTAAACAGTTTGCTCCTATTTTTGAGAAGGTAGCAGAAAATAATCCTGATATCACCTTTGGTAAGGTAAACACTGAAGAGCAACAAGCTCTAGCAAGACAGCATAATATCAATTCAATTCCAACGCTTATGGTCGTTAGAGATGGCATTATCCTTCTTAATCAAGGTGGTATGCTACCTGAAGCAGGCATGGGTGATCTTATAGCGCACATTAAAGGGCTTGATATGGATAAAATACGTAAAGAGATGGAAGAGGATGAAGAGGACTAGTCGTCCCTACATCGTCTCGTGAAGAGCTATAATGCGAGAGAGTTTATTTTCGCTGGCTACAAAATCAGATAATACGGTAACGGTATAATAATTCCCCATTGCCTTTGCTTGATGTTCGCTGGCACCATTGTTTGTTTCGTATTCGATAGCTATTTTAATATGCTTCCCAAAAAGGGTTGCGTACTCAATAATTGTTAGTTTTTCTTTACTCTTAAGTTCTTCTAGGAACTCTTCTTGTAATTGTGTCATTCTTTATCCTTGTTTTTTTGATATATGTTTAGCTCTCGCTATTTCTAACTGTTTTTTCGTATATATTTTTATAAAAATTGCCGCACTTGTGATAATAATGAGCATACTTATCCATAAATATATAATGGATAAATCAAAAACCTTCACCACTAAAGAAAAGAAAATAAGAGGCATAAATATCTGTCTATAAAAACTAATGTAAGGTATCATAAATGGATTTTTGATACCTTGAAGTGTAGAGCTGGATATAAACAATGTTATAAATGAGAAAAATATAAAACTCTCAAATATTATATAGATATATGCAATATCTACAACCTCCGTATCCGTATCAAACACCATAATCATGTATTTACCAAACAAAACGATTAATACCACCCCAATTGCACTCATTATATATCCGTATTTTAACGCTTTATCTATAACTTCATCTATTCTATCAAAGTTTTTAGCGCCAAAGTTGTTTGACACTATAGATATGACGGCTGTATTTAAGCCTAGCATTGGAAGTAAAATAATCTGCTCTACCCTGTACCCTATTCCAAACGCCGCAACAGACTTAAATCCATATGCAGATACAAAGTACATAGTTATCATACTTCCTAAAGAACTTAAAAACATATTTGTACTCGTAGGAATGGCCTGACTGACTAAATGTCTAAAAGCTTTTATGTTTGGAGTAGATTTAAAAAACGTAGAGATGTCAAAAAGATTAGTCGCATAAAGTTTATAGAGCATATACATAAGCGTTATGTATTGAATCAAGACTGTCGCAATCGCAACGCCACTTATTCCCATTGCGGGAATAAAATAAAAGCCATATATAAACAATGGATCAAAAATTACATTTAAAAAAAATCCAATTATTAGAATATTTCTATAACTTTTAGTATCCCCAAGAGCTATTAACACTGCGTTTGAGCCTAGTCCTATGAGCATCGGAAATATTCCAAGAAGTATTATGTATGTGTATTGGAGCGCGTATTCTAGTACTTTATCAGCGGCGCCCATAGAGACAAATATAAATTCTAAAAGTAAAAAGCTAACAATAGACAAAATGAAAGCAATAATGATAAATAGACTTATGCCATTTGACGTATAAATTCGTGCCATGTTTTTTTTGTGTTTACCGAGTGCTCCACCTACATAGGCTGTAATGGCAGATGATAGTCCAAAACTTACAGATAGTAGCATGAAAAAAATCATAAAACTATAGGTAAGTGCGGAAATAGCTTCTGTGGATATTTGACCGATATAAAACGTATCTACTACATTGTACATTGTGTTAAAAAACATCCCTATACTCGAAGGTATTGCAATTTGATAGATTAATTTCTTTATATCTTTTGTAATGAGTTCATTTGTTGTTTTCATAAGCGTGACTATACTGTAATACTCTTTATATGGCATTAGTTATTTAAATCAACCCTTTGTTTGTGATTTCGTACTATAATAAAGAAAAAAGGAATTGACTTGGCATTAATTTACATAGAGCAGGTAGAAGATATGAGTGTTGAGGAAATGCAGCAAACGCATGAAAATGAGATTAAGATTCTTAATGCGATAGACAACCTTGCAATATCATACGATAGAGGTGAAGCGACACTAGAGGAACTCGAAAAAAAAATAGATGAATATGTTAAACATGTCCATGCGCACTTTGCAAATGAAGAGCGTTTAATGAAAGAGTATGATTTTCCATCGTACGATATGCATAAAACAGCTCATGACATGTTCCTAGAAGAGCTTGAACATGCAATAAAGTACTGGAAAAGATATGAAGACATCACTAAAATCACTAACTTTATACGTAGAACGCCTGAGTGGATAGTTTTACATGTAAACACAGTAGATCTTCCAACTTCAAATTACCTTGCTAAAAAAATGAATCAAAAATAGAGGTTATAAAACTCTCTGATCTAAAATATAGTCTACTAAAACATGTATATAAGTCTGTATACTTTGTGTTGCATCAATGCTAAAGTGTGAGAGTTTCTTATATGTACCAATACGTTCGTTAAACAAAGCTCTTGCACTAGGTTCATCGTTAAACAGAGGGCGTTTATTACGTTCTTTGATACTTAAACGGTTGAGAATAACATCAAATTCAGTCTCTACGTAAATAACAAGAGACTTCTCGGATATAGAACTGTGTATAGGGAGTCCTCCACCGGTAGAAATAATTTGACCAGTACTTTTAGTTAAGTCGTTAATGCATTTTTGTTCAAGAGAACGAAAATACTCTTCACCCTTACTAAGAAAGATTTCAGAAACGCTACTTCCCTGCTCTTTTTCAATAAGCTGGTCAATATCTTTAAAATTTTTATTTATTTGTCGTGCAAGAATTTTACCCACACTAGTTTTACCACATCCCATAAAGCCTATGAGTACTATGTTGTCGTATACCAATTTGTATCCCTTTGTTTTTATGAGTGTGACTATACTGTAATACTCTTTATGTGGTATTAGGCATTAAAACAACTTAATATAATCTCTTAATATACTGAGGTAAAATCTTAGATATACTTCTAAAAAAAAAAGGATATTAATATGGAAATGACACCACAAGAAGAACTAGCTATGAAAGATGCACTCAAAGGTAAGTTAAGTGATAATTATGAAGATTTAGAAAAAGTACTTGTACACCTTGCTAATAAAAAGGAAAATGCATCTGACCACGGTTCATATAAATTTATAGAAAAAGCGATGAATAAAGTAGAGTCAAAAATGAGAGCTCTTAAAGCATAGTTTTAAGAGAAAAACATAAGGAAATCAATGATAGAAGCATATATCTTAGGAGCTATAGCTCAGTTTATTCTTGCGATATCTATACTTCCTTATATTATAAGTATTTTTAGAGAAACTGTAAAACCAAACCCTATTTCTTGGTTTATATGGAGTATTATTGGTCTTGCATTTTGGTTGATCACACCTCCTACTGCAGATGAAGTCACAAAAATGTTAACCGTTATTTTTATGGTTAACCCAACTATAATTTTTATATTAACACTCTTTAAGGGAGAAAATATAAAACCAGATAATCTAGAAAAATTCTCTCTGGTTATAGGTTTATCTTCCATTGTAGTATGGTATGTATTCAAAGATAACTCAGGAATATTTCCTATAACAATTGCAATTTTTGCTGACTTTTGCGCTCTTATTCCAACATTGCGATTTGTCTTTAGTTCCCCTGATGAAGAAACACCACTTGCTTGGATTTTCTTTTTTCTAGGGTCTCTTATTGCTGTTATAGCCATCCAAGATCATAGTCTTGAGAGTATGTTGTTACCAGTATATATGAGCATTGGCTCATTCTTAGTTGTTTTCCCATTAGTACAATACAGAATAAGAATGAAAATTCCCATAAAAAAATGGATAATCTAATTCCCATATTATTTACAATTGTTTTTATTATCCGTAACAATAATGTATAAAATATGTGAGTTAGTAGTGAGGATTCAAAGAAGTAACGAAGCAAATGCTTCGCTATTTTAGTTTTATATTACACTGGTTTAACAGTAATTCCATACTTATCTTCAGCTATTGTACGTGGCTCAAGTGCATAGTTCTTAATTTCGTTAAAGTTAAGGTATTTATATATCTTATCTTCTTTACCAGCAATTTTAGCAGGTACAAAATCCATATATTCTTTAACTGTTGGGATTTGTCCAAGCTTAGCACATAGTGCTGCAAGTTCTGCAGAACCAAGGAATACTTGTGTACCTTTACCTAGACGGTTGTTAAAGTTACGAGTTGATGTTGAGAAAACCGTTGAGTCTTGACGAGCAGACGCTTGGTTACCCATACATAAAGAACAACCAGGAACTTCTGTAGTTGCTTCAATAGCTTTGTAAACATCGTAGTAACCTTCGTTGATTAGTTGTTGCTCATCCATTTTTGTTGGTGGAACAATCCAGAACTTCTCAACGTTATGCTTACCTTCACCTCTCATGATTTCACCAGCAGCACGATAATGACCAACATTAGTCATACAAGAACCTAAAAATACTTCATCAAGTTTAGTACCAGCGACTTCAGATAATAATTTAACATTATCTGGATCATTTGGACATGCAAGAATTGGTTCAGTGATTTCATTTAAGTCAATCTCGATTACTGCTGCATATTCTGCATCAGCATCTGGTTGCATAAGCGTAGGATTAGCTAACCAATCTTTCATCTTACCAATACGACGTGAAAGTGTTGTAGCGTCAGAATAACCATCTTTAACCATTGCTTCTAGTAAAGCAACATTCGATTTTAAGTACTCTTCAACTGGTGCAGTATTTAAAAGAACCGTACATGCAGCAGCAGAACGCTCAGCAGACGCGTCAGAAAGCTCAAATGCTTGCTCAGCTTTAAGATCAGGTAAACCTTCAATCTCTAAGATACGACCAGCGAATACGTTAATCTTTCCCTCTTTAGGTACTGTTAAGTGACCTTGTTGGATAGCAACATAAGGAATAGCGTTTACAAGGTCACGTAAAGTGATACCTGGTTGCATTTCACCTTTGAAACGTACTAGAACAGACTCAGGCATGCTTAAAGGCATAGAACCAGTAACGCCAGCAAACGCAACAGCACCACTTCCAGCAGGAAAAGAGATACCAATTGGGAAACGAGTATGTGAATCCGCACCAGTACCAACAGTGTCTGGAAGAACCATTCTATTTAACCAAGAGTGAATAATTCCATCACCTGGACGAAGAGCAACACCAGAACGATTAGAGATAAATGCTGGTAAGTTTTTGTGCATTTCAGCATCTGATGGCTTAGGATAAGCTGCAGTATGACAGAAAGTTTGAAGTACTAAGTCAGCATTGAAACCAAGTGCCGCAAGTTCTTTAATCTCGTCACGAGTCATTGGACCAGTTGTATCTTGAGAACCAACAGTATTCATCTCTGGCTCTACATACATACCTGGACGAACACCAGCAAGACCTGAAGCCTTACCAACCATTTTCTGTGCGAGAGTATAACCCTTACCAGTATCAGCAGGTTGCTCAGCAGTTAAAAATGCTTCGCTAGTACCAAGACCTAGAACACCACGAGCCTTAGAAGTAAGACCACGACCAACAATAAGTGGAACACGACCCCCCGCTTGAACTTCGTCAGTGATAGTGTTAGGGTTTAGTTTAAATGTAGCAACAACTTTACCGTTGATGATTGCTTCACCTTTGTATGGTAAAAGTGTTAAAACGTCACCAGTTTCCATGCCAGAAACATCAAGTTCGATAGGTAAAGCACCTGAATCTTCACAAGTAGCAAAGAAAATAGGAGCGATAGTATTACCAAGAACAACACCACCAGTGCGCTTGTTAGGAACACCTGGAATATCTACTCCCATGTGCCATTGAACAGAATTAACACCAGACTTACGAGAAGAACCAGTACCAACAACATCACCAACATAAGCAATTGGGTGACCTTTAGTTTTAAGTTCTTTTAGAGTGTCTAATGGGTTATCCATTCTATTAATTAGAAGAGAGTTTGCATGTAAAGGAATGTCAGAACGAGTAAACGCTTCAGATGCTGGAGAAAGATCATCTGTATTTGTCTCACCTGGTACTTTGTAAACAGTAACAGTGATTTCTTCAGCGATTGCTGGTTTGTGCGTAAACCACTCAGCGTTTGCCCATGAAGTCATAACTTTAGTTGCAGCAGCATTACCTTCATTGTGAAGTTTTTCAACATCATTGAATGCGTCATAAACTAAAAGAGTTTTACTTAGTGCCTCTATAGCAGCAGTAACAACATCTGTGTTAGCTGAAGCTAAACAATGAACCAAAGGAAGAACATTAAATCCACCAAGCATCATACCTAGCATTTCAACTGCACGTTTAGCAGAGATTGCAGAAACAGTGATGTTCTCAGCAGCTATTTCGTTTAAAAACGCAGCTTTAACTTGTGCAGAATCATCAACACCAGGTGCTACACGGTTTGTAAGTAAGTCAAGTAACTCATCTGTACAGTTAGACTTAACTAGTTCTATTAAATCGGCTGTTTGAGTAGTCGAAAGTGCCAAAGCTGGTACTCCAAGAGCCTTACGTTCAGCAACATGTGCTTTATATTCTTCTAAAAATGCCATAGTAATTCCTATATATAATAATTTTTATGATTATATCTAAAACTTTGGTCATGATTTTTCAAGTGTTACGATTGTAAACACTTTTCTTTATTTTATTGAAATAGATGTAGATAAAGGTAACACTTATTAGAGTATTTCTCGTATACCCTTAGTGTTTGGAGTAGATAATATATGCTCATTCTCAAGTTGCTCAATAATACGAGCAGAACGGTTATAACCAACCTGTAGTCTTCTTTGGAGATAAGAAATAGATGTTTTTCTATCCGTTAAAACAATATTTTTTGCTTCCTCATAAAGTTCATCAAGCTCCTGATAAGTATCTTTTGAAGCTAATGACGCAGATTCATTCTCTTCTACTAAAAAGCTTTTGTCATAGTTTGGCTCACGCTGAGACTTAATAAACTCAACAATATTTTCTATTTCATCTTCTGTTGCCCATGGGGCATGAAGACGAACGAGAGCCGTAGAACCTGGAGGCGTAAAAAGCATGTCTCCGCGACCTAGAAGAGATTCTGCCCCCATTTGATCTAATATGATTTTAGAGTCTATCTTTTGCCCTACTCTATATGAAATACGAGATGGAAGGTTTGCTTTGATTAGACCCGTTACTACATCAACAGAAGGTCTTTGTGTAGCAACTATAAGATGTATACCCGAAGCTCTCGCTTTTTGTGCTAGTCTTGCTATGGAAAGTTCAACATCTTTACCACTTGTCATCATCAAGTCAGCAAGCTCATCTATAATTACTACTATATAAGGAAAGTGTTCCCCACCCTCTTTTTTCATTTTTTCATTATAGTTTTCTATATTTTTTGTTCTACTGTCTGCCATTATTTCATAACGACGCTCCATTTCAGCAACCATATTATTTAATGCGGCTATTGCTTGCTTAGGCTTAGTTATAACTGGTGTTAAAAGGTGAGGTATATCATTATAAACAGAAAATTCAAGCATTTTAGGGTCTATCATTAGCAAACGCAGCTGATCTGGAGAATTTTTATACAGAAGTGAAAGTATCATTGAGTTTATTCCAACACTTTTACCACTTCCAGTTGTTCCTGCTATAAGTAAGTGAGGAAGCTTTTTAAGATCAGTAATAAATGGTTTTCCGACAATATCTTTACCTAAAACTATAGTCAAAGGAGAAGCAGAGTCTCTAAAGAGCTTATCATCAAGTATCTCACGCAGGTAAATCATATCTACCGTTTCGTTTGGAATTTCTATACCTACAACATCTTTACCAGGTATTGGAGCTTGTATACGAATAGTTTCAGCTGAGAGAGCCATCGCTAAATCATCTTGTAGGTTGAGTATTTTACTTACTTTCACATTTGCCGCTGGTTTAAACTCAAAAGTTGAGACGACGGGACCGGCATAAGTGCGCACTACGTCGCCATCAATCTTAAAGTGTGCTAGTTTTTCTATAAGGTATCGGATTTTATCATCCAGCTCGTTTTCATCTATGTTTTTCACTATTTTTTGTGGTTTCTGTAAAAATTCTACAGAAGGAAGTTTAAAGTTCTTTGGTTTTTCAACACTTCCTTTTTCTATTCCTGCCAAAAGCTTCGCATTCTCTTCAAGTTCTTCCACTATGATTGCGCTTCGTTGCTCTTTCACTTCATCGGCGATATCTAAAAGATTTTTTACGGGAGCGGTCTCCTCTATCTTTTCTTCTTTTGGCTCTACATTCGTTGATACTGGCATATCCTCTACAATATTTTTAACATCGCTTGACATTGCCTCTTTTCTCATATATGTCGGGATGTCTATCTCTAGTTCTTGCATATCATTCAAAGACTCTTCTAGAAGATTTAAAGTTTCTTTTTTAGGAATAAAATCTGTTTTTTTAAGGGGAATGTTTTTACTCGTTGTTTCTTTTTTAAAAGATTTTATACTAACTGGCTTATTCTTATTTTTTATAAAACCATAAAATATATCTAAAATTTCAGCAGTAGTTTTTTCAAGAATAATAATTGCGGATACGAGAGTAATCATACAGAAAAAAACCCATAAACCGAATAAACCAATGTATGGGCTCAAGAAGTCTACAAAGTCACTTCCAATCTTTCCTCTTAGCTCATTTTGCACAAGTAGACCCTGTGCGATAAGCGAAGCAAAAAGAAGGAGTAGAGAAGATACAAACAACTCAGCTTTTCTCAAGTTAAACTCTACATTTTTATATATAAAGTAAAGTGGTATAAGAATAGTAAAAAGATATATAAAAGATATATAACCAAAATAGAGCTGGTTGTAATGTGAAAATACCACACCAAAACTACCCATAAGTTCGTTAGTACCTAAAAGAGTAGAAAAACCCAAATAAATCAATACACCAAAAATAATAATAAAAAAAGTATCTTTCAAATCATAATATCCATAATAGTAAATTTAAAAGAAGTATAGCCAAAAATGTTCCACAAAGGAATTATAAATAGTTAACTAGGCTAAGCTTAGCAACCTTGCCAATAGTTGAAAGCATAGCTTGTTGGTTTAGCGTAAGTTGCTGTAAGCGCAGTGCTGCTTCAGCTAAGTCTGTGTCTATAACTTCTGATCGGAGCATTACCGCACTAAATTCCAATAGCTCTGTAGTTTCTATTGAACTTGTCAATCTGTTAGACTGCGCACCCGAGACAGACTGTATTTTAAATAAATGCTTTTGTAAATCACCTATAGTAGCTATAGAGTTTTCCATACCTAGATTCCTCATCGTTCCGCTAGATGTATCAGGGTAAGTTTTGTACTCTTCTACGGCTTTAATCGCTTCAGATATAGTAGCAAAAAAATCTGTTTTTGGATCACGAACAGTGAGTGAATT
>CAWUTM010000095.1:0-6477 GCA_963925755.1 uncultured Sulfurimonas sp.
GTGCCGCAACGCTCATCGCTGGGGCAAAGCCAAAACTCTTTTTCTTTATAATCGTTAGCAGCAGTAGATGTAACACACCTGAAAGCATGACAAACCATCCAACAAGTGGCAATCCCAAAAAAAGTGCGCAGAATGCACCGAATCTAAGATCACCACCACCAAACGCCATATTTAAAGCAATTGGTATAACAAATACAATCAGAATGATTGTCATGGCAATCAAATCTTGCCATTGCAAAGTCTCTTCAAAATATTTAAGTATAAGTAAAGTCCCAATTGCTGGAAGTACTATCCAGTCAGGAATAACTTGCAATTTCCAGTCAATTATAGAAATTACAATGGCAACTATTATAAATAAAAGTAATGTATTGATTAAGCATGCCTTATAAGTATTTTTAATACTTAAATTATATGAATTTTAACCTTGTTAATAGCTGATAATCTTAGCTTCATAAACTTTATTTACTTTCTGAGTAAAAAGAGAATAATTACAATTGTAATTATTTATTCTGAAATATTTTATTTTAAGTAAATTATATTGTTATTAATGGTAGAATCAAGTCAATATAACTCAAGGAAGAAATATGTTTCAAAACCTCAGTATCGCTAAAATGATGAACTATCTTGTCACAATGGTAAGTTTTTCTATCTTTTCAGCTACCTTATTTGTCTTTTGGGCAATGACAAACATTGAAAGTGAGTATTCAAACCTACGTCATACTTCAATGAAAGCAGGTTTTATGACCTTGGAAATAGAAAAAAGTTTAAACTATGTAAGTAGAACAACCAGAGATATTATGCTTGGTGGTGACTATGAAAAAGACATGGGAAAACTTGATAATACTATTGAGGAAATTCGTTCAAATTTCAACACGCTAAAAGATATTATGGAAGATGAGCATTCACTTTCTCTTGTAGCCCAAGCAAAATCGTCAACTATGCTCTTTTTAGAAAACTCTAAAGCTATGATGCAGAGCTTAGATCATGATGAAATAGAAAATGAAACAGCCGCAATATATAGTCGATATAAAACAGAACTTTCACCTTATGCGAATAAGTCTAGAAAATCATTTAAAGACCTTGTTACACTAAAAGTAAAAGAACTCGATACAAACTCTGAGGATCTTGAAACTGAAATAGCGTTTTATAAGTACCTTGTTTTAGTCGCAGGTCTTTTAGCGGGTTCTATTGCTCTAGTTATCTCAACAATGATTAGAAAAACTATTGTTAAAGGTATAAGAAGTTTTACTGAGATCATCTCATTTTCAGCAGATGGTGATTTTTCACATACAAATAAACTCTCAACTGATGATACGGAGCTTGGTATTATGGGAAGAAGCCTTACAAAACTTCTTAAACACACTGATGATCTTATAAACGAGATAAACATTTCAATTACTGATGCTTCTAATGGCGTTTTCACACATAAAATTTCTTCTGATGGAATGTCTGGTAAGTTTGTCATCGCTATAGACAGTGTTTCTCAAAGTATCGATTCTATGTTGGAACAACAGAAAAATGCTAAAAAGGATATTTTCAACTCAAAAGTAAGCGCGCAGAGTATTAATGTTACAGAGTCTCTCACTATTATTCAAGAGAATTTAAAAACAAACATTCAGGGATTAAAAGATGTAACAACTGAAACAACAGCTACGTCTGAACTTGCGAACAGCTCAAGAAATGATATTAACGATGTTGTAATTCAACTTCAGTCTCTTAATGCACAAGTAACGTCAAATAATGATAGTGTTGTAGATTTAGCTTCTAGAACTACTGATATTACTTCTGTTATTGAGCTTATTACAGACATTGCCGACCAAACTAATCTTCTTGCGCTGAATGCTGCCATCGAAGCGGCTCGCGCGGGTGAACATGGTCGTGGTTTTGCCGTAGTTGCCGATGAAGTACGTAAGCTTGCGGAGAGAACGCATAAGGCAACAAGTGAAATTTCTATCTCTATAAAATCTTTACAGCAAGGTATGAGTGAAATTCAATCAAGTTCTGATGAAATGGCGACAACGGTTGAAAGTTCAACTCAAAAGATAGAGCACTTTGAGCATACGCTCGTAGAGCTTAATGATAAAGCGTCAAATATTGTTGACTTTTCTTATCGTATGGAGAACACATCATTTGTAATTTTAGCAAAAATTGACCATATACTTTACAAGGCTCGCGCATACAACTCACTCCTAGCGATGAGAAAAATCTTAAGTCCTGTAGATTCACATCAATGTAATCTTGGCAAGTGGTACGATACGGAAGGAAAAAGAAGATTCGAAGCTACTCCTGCTTACGCTAAAGTAGCCGTACCTCATCAACTTGTACATAAGTATGCTAATGCAAACCTTGCCTACCTTGAGAAAGAGGACAACCTAGATACTATCATTAATGACAGTGAACTAATCCTTGCTAACTATGAAAATATGGAAAGTGCTTCTAATCAACTTTTCCCACTACTTGATCAGATGCTTCAAGAAGGTGAATAATTCAGAGTTAACGTTGAGTTAAGCCTTATATTGTAATATTTTACAACTTCCTAATAAGGCTCTTTATGAATTGGCGTACTAAAAGCGAATCTAGACTAGAAAAAATGGGTGAGAAGATAACTCTTCACCCAAAAAAAATAATCCTCTTTATGATGCTAATCAGTATTTTACTGATTTCAAACCTCCCTAAAATAACGATAGACACTTCTACCGAAGGTTTTTTACACACAGATGACCCTGCTCTTGTTCGTTATGAAGAGTTTAAAGAACAGTTTGGTCAAGATGAAAAAATACTAGTAGTAATTCAAGCTAAAAATATATTTGATCTTAGCACTCTTAAAAAGATTCAAACACTCCACACTGAGCTTGAAAACTCAGTGCCATATTTAAATGACATCACTTCATTAATAAATGCAAGAAATACACGAGGAGAAGGTGAGCAACTTATTGTTGAAGACCTGTTTGAGAATTTTCCTACAAACGAGAAAGAACTTGCAGCTATAAAAGAGTTTGCTCTTAACAATGCAATGTATAAAAATCTTCTTTATAATGAAGACTATACAATGACTACTATTATACTCGAGCCAAATACTTATGAAAGTTCAAATAATGTAGACGCGCTTGATGGTTTTGAGATTGAGACTGAAGGTGAAGATATAAGGAATGAAGAATCAGAGTTTTTAACCGACCCATCTAAAAGTGAAATGGTAAGAACGGCTGATAAAATTGCTAAAGAATTTAATAGTGAAGACTTTACCGTATTCGTAGCAGGTTCTTTAGCTGTAAACGACTACAACAAACAGTCCGTTCAAAAAGATATGCAAAAGTTTGTGAAGTTAGTTCTTTTAATGATGATGGCGTTTTTATTTATAGTATTTCGTAGAATTAGCGCGGTTTTACTTCCTATCTTTATCGTTGTTCTCTCTCTTTTAACAACTATATCCATTATGGCTATTGTTGGAACGCCTATAACTATTCCAACGCAAATTTTACCATCCTTTTTACTTGCCGTTGGTATTGGTGCCGTTGTTCACCTTCTAGCAATATTTTTTAAATATTTAAATTCCTCTGAAAACACTAAAGAGTCAGCGATTAGTCACTCTTTAGGACATTCTGGGCTAGCAATTATTATGACATCGCTTACAACGGCGGCTGGACTTTTGTCTTTTTCAACGGCCTCAATAGCTCCGATTGCGGATTTAGGTATTTTCGCAGCCATTGGGGTAATCATCGCATTAGTAAATACTCTTATTTTATTACCTGCGATTTTAGCGGTGCTTCCTATAAAACCAGCAAAAGTGAAGCATCAAGAAAAAAGTCAAAAAATGGATACTTTATTAATCGCTATTTCTGACTTTAGTTTTAATCATGCGAAGAAAATTGTAATGGCAAGTTCAGTTATTGTCATTGTATGGGTTTACTTTGCAATGGGAGTGGAGTTTAAACACGATCCTCTCTCTTGGCAACCAGACGACTCTCCAGTTAAAATTGCAACGGCTACGGTTGACCATGAACTCAGAGGTTCTGTGACTATGGAAGTCATCATAGACACTAGAGAAGAAAATGGTCTTTATAGTTCAGAACTGTTAATAAAAATAGACTCTCTTGTCAAAGAAGCACAAGCGCTAAAAACAGATAAACACTTTGTTGGAAAAGGTTGGAGCGTTGCGGATGTTTTAAAAGAGATTCATAGAGCACTTCATCAAAACAAATCAGAGTATTACACAGTAACTCAAAATGACGCGCTGATACCTCAAGAGTTTCTACTCTTTGCCAACAGTGGAAGCGATGACCTAGAAGACTTTGTTGACAGCTCTTTCTCAAAAGCCCGTTTAACATTTAAACTACCATGGATGGAAGCTGGCGAATATGAGGAGATTAGCGATGAGTTAACTGATCTTCTCAGAGTTGGTCTTGGTAATGACGTAGAGATTACAATTACGGGAATGGTACCACTATTTCAAAGAACGCTAGCCGCTGCTATGAGTTCTATGGCTATTAGTTATGTAGTCGCGTTTATACTCATCGGGATAATGATGGTTATACTTCTTGGAAGCTTTAAAATTGGTCTTACTAGTATGATTCCCAATGTGCTTCCAATCATTATGACGATTGGCTTCATGTCTATGGTAAATATGCCTTTAGACATGTTTACTATGCTTGTAGGAGCTATTGTTATTGGTCTGAGCGTTGATGATACTGTTCACTTCTTTCATAACTTTGCAAAATACCATCACCAGGGTTACTCAACGAAAGAGTCTATTGAGAAGACAATGATCGGAACGGGTCGCGCGCTAGTCGCAACAACTATAGTTCTTTCACTAGGCTTTTACGTATATATGTTCGCATCTCTTAGTAACCTAATAAACTTTGGTATATTAGCTGGCGGAGCGATAACTATAGCGCTATTTTCAAACATTATACTCGGTCCCGCGCTACTTACTCTCATAACTAAAGATAAAAAATAATTAAAGGATATAAAATGATACTAAAAACACTACTAATCGCGAGCTTAACACTTAGCTCTCTGATGGCTATTACAGGTCAAGAAATTGCGCAGAAGGTTCATGATAGAGATGATGGAGACAACTCTATATCTAATATGAAAATGACTCTTATAGACAAAAACGGCAAAAAACGTATTCGTGATCTTAAAATTTTTACAAAAGACAAGGGGGAAGATAAACTCAAACTAATGTTTTTTCTGACTCCAGCCGATGTCAAGAACACTGCGTTTTTAACTTATGACTATGAAGATTCTAACAAGGATGATGATCAGTGGTTATATCTACCAGAACTTCAAAAAGTTAAACGTATCGCTTCAAGTGACAAAAGTGGATCTTTTATGGGAAGTGACTTTACATACTCAGATATGACGTCAAAAAATGTTGATGACTATACGTATAAAATCATGAAAGAGCCTACAGTTAGAGGTCAAAAGACTTGGCAGATGCTGGTGACACCTAAAACTGAGGCAACCGTAGATGAAACAGGGTACACTAAGTCTATCGTTTTTATTAGACAAGACAACTTTGTAATCATTCAAGCGCTTAATTACATAAAAGCTGGTAAAAAATTAAAATATATGATGATAAATGATTTACAAAAGATAGATGGTATTTGGACTGCGACTGAGATGCAAATGACTACCAAAAAAGGTAAAAAGACTCTTCATACAACAACATTTGAATTTTCAGGAATTAAATACAATCAAAACCTTGATGAGACGCTGTTTACAACTCGTACTTTAAAAAGAGGTCTATAAGCAATGAGTAATAAACTACTTTTATCACTTGCGTTAACATCTCTAATAGCAAGTACTCATTTGCTTGCCCAGAATGATACTGAAATTGATTTAGGTGGTTTTGATACTGAAGAAGTCACGAGTGAATATAGCAATGACTTAGACGGTTTTACAGATGAAGAGAGTGAAAATAATTCAAATGAAAAAGTCCTAACACCAGAAAAGAAATCTATTTTCTCCATTAATGGAGACCTCGCGTTTAAAACCTCTTATGGTTATAGACCCCATAGCGTGAAAGCTCATCAAGTAGATACTAAACCGGTAGATTACTCTAGGTTTAACCAAGCACAAACCTCTCTTTACCTTCAAGTAGATGCTAAGTTGTCCGATGACTGGAAAGTGAGAATAAGTGGTGACGCTTTTTATGACGGAATTTATGACATAAGAACCAACAACGATTATAATCAAGATACATTAGATGATTATCGTACTCAGATTAGATTTGATGATACTTATATTCAAGGTCGTTTATCTCACAGTATAGATATAAAAGTCGGACGCCAAATCGTTGTCTGGGGAAAATCAGATAGCATACGAATAACTGACGTTATCAACCCTATTGATAACCGTCTTCCAGGTATGACAGATATTGAAGATTTAAGACTCAGTACGACTATGGCTAAACTGGACTACTACCTTGGTCAATGGAATTTTTCAGCAATGGCGATTGGGGAAACAAGAACTTTT
>CAWUTM010000096.1:0-6321 GCA_963925755.1 uncultured Sulfurimonas sp.
GTTGTATTTACCCAAGATACTCCTTCTAATATTACTGACACTGTAGCAACTGATTTTACTATTACTTCTGGTGGTGTTGCTGCTGATTCAGCTGTCTCTGTTGCTACTCCCACACTCCAGGGTACTGATACAGTCGCTGCATTTGACACTGCAACATTTAATTTCCACACAGGTGCTTACTCAGATGAAACAACATCTGTATCTATCAAAGAAGCTAGTTCTACAAGTCTTGGAGTAAATGCTGCTTCTCTAAGTGTGTTAACTGCTGCTAGCGCAGAACTTGCTATTACTTCTACTGATGATGCTATTGTAGCTGTAGATAGTCTTAGATCTACTCTTGGTGCGGCTCAAAATAAACTAGAGTCAAACGTTAGAAACATCTCTGTTACTCAGGTAAATGTTTCTGCTGCTGAATCAAACATCCGTGACGTTGATTTTGCCGCTGAGTCTGCAAACTTTGCTAAGCATAACATCTTAGCTCAGTCTGGTTCATATGCTATGAGTCAAGCGAATGCAGTTCAACAAAATGTTATGAGATTATTACAGTAAGTTTTAAACTCACTTCAATCTTCAAGCCAAAGAGTTCTACTCTTTGGCTTTTCTTCGTTAATAACTACTTTTTAATTTACTCTCTCTAGTATAAACTTCTAAAAACCACTAATACATACGAAAAATTTAAAAAATAAGATAAATTGCCGATATTACTGCTAACAAATATATAATAATAAAAGATTATTTACAAAAAGGGTTCAAGATGGCTATTAGTTCACTAGGTGTTGGTAACAACATACTTACACAAGATGTATTAGATCAGTTGAGAAAGGCTGATGAGTCGGGAAGAATTACTCCTTTAAACTTAGCGTTAGCAAATGAAAATGACAAGAAAGATGCTTTAGGAATAATTGATTCAAGAATGACTAATTTAGTCGATAGTATCACAGCTCTCAAAACAGCAACACTATGGAATGAGAGATCAGCGAGTGTTACGTCTGGTTCGTCGGTAGAAGTAGCAGCTGCCGAAAATACGGATGTCCAAGATTTCACTTTAGATGTTACCAATTTAGCTACAAAACAGATTGAGCAGTCTGGATCATTTGCTTTAGAGACTGATCTTGTTGGAGATGGCGTAAATGGCGGTGAGATGAACTTAAACATAAATGGTACGGACTATGTAATTCCTTACTTAGCTACAACTACATTAGTAGAATTAAAAAATTCTATAAATGAGATAGCTGGAGCAGATGTTGACGCGACACTCCTTAACATTGGTGCAAATGATGTAAGACTTGTCATAAGTTCGGCAAACACTGGTAGTACGCAAAATATATCATTAACTGACACTGCTACTAGTACTGGAACTTTAAATGCAAACTTAACAACTAACACAAGTTTAAATGCAGATCCAGCTGCTATAGATCCAGCAACAACCTTACCATACGCCAATCTACAATCTGGCATTGACGCTAATTTTACCTTTAATGGTCAAGCGGTAACTCGCACAACTAACAATGTTTCAGATTTGATGACGGGTTTAGATATTACACTCAAAGAAGTTGGTTCATCTACTGTAAGTATCGCGCAAGACCGTACGAGTATCTTGAAAAAATTTGATAGTTATGTCAAAAAGTATAATGAAGCTATTAATGAGCTTGATAAAATGACAAAATCAAGTACGGAATCAGACACAAGAGGAATCTTTTCTTCAGATAGTACAGTTAAAAGTATGAAAAGAGCTATCACAGATATGATGGCTGCAGTTGGAGGAGGTGTTGGTTCTACAATTGATTATGGATTTTCAATAGATAAAGATGGTGTTATGACATTAGATAAAGCCGTACTTGAAGAAAAACTTGATACTGAACCTATAAATACACAAGCATTTTTCTCTGGCGGAGATTTTACTAAAGCTGACGCTTCCATTGTGACTTTGACCGGTGCATTTTCAGAAATGTCGACTATTGTTGAGGGATATACAAATGCAAATACAACATTGGACCAGCTAAAAGATAGTTTCACACAAAATATAAGTTCTTTAGAAGATAGAAAAATAACAGCAACAGAAAGACTGGACGCTAAGTATGAGATTATGAAAAAACAGTTCTCGGCATATGGTCTAATGATTAGTAGGATAAATTCTGCATCAAGCATGTTTGTACAGATGGCTAATGCACAAACAAACGCACAGTTTAATTGATGAAAAAGACTAAAGAAAATCTTTCTTAGGTCGATATATTTAACATGAAAGAAACGAACAATGATGATACAAAAGGATCTAAAATGTATGGTAGTAAGGCTCATAGTATATATGCACAAAACAATGTTGGAATAGAGTCTCCGTCGAAACTTATAGAAATGCTTTACGAGGGTGTTCTTCGTTTTAACGCGCAGGCGAAAAAAGCCATTAAAGATGGTAATATAGAGAAGCGTGTTTTCTGGTTAAACCGTTCAACGGCAATCATAACCGAATTAGTAAGCATACTAGACATGAAGCAAGGAAAGGTGTCAGAATACCTTGAAGGTCTCTATAATTATCAAATACAACTTTTAGCAGAAGCTGGAAATAAAAATAGTTTTGCAGAGATTGATGAGTGTAGTAATGTTTTTAAAACTCTTTTAGAGGCTTGGAGAGAGACCACGGATGTGGCTTAAACAGCTTACTATAGCTATAGTTGAGAAAAACATTGACAATATAAATAAGTTGATGGATAATCTTCCCCAGCTAAGCGACAAAGATGAACTTGATCAAGCTATTGCACTCTTAAAAGAGGCCGAAAACCTTGTTCAAGGCTTAAAAAATGAGACAGAGTCCTCGATGATACAAATGAAAAAAAATATTATATTTTTAGAAGCTACTCAAGAGAAAGCAGCACCACGTTTCGATATAAAATCATAAACTACTTTTTCTTTATTCCAAACTTCAAACTTCTTATGGTGTAGTCAGTTACAACTGCACCTTTTCTCATGCTTAGTATATGTTCAACTGCATCGGCAATGTCTGAACATAAAAGTTTTTCATCAGGATTCT
This sequence comes from uncultured Sulfurimonas sp., assembly GCA_963925755.1. Classification (GTDB taxonomy): domain Bacteria; phylum Campylobacterota; class Campylobacteria; order Campylobacterales; family Sulfurimonadaceae; genus Sulfurimonas. The sequence continues at coordinate 3,026 of CAWUTM010000096.1, forward strand.
CGCTGGTTGCAAAACGCAGCTCATCGTAAAAGTTTGACTCGGTCATGTCTGGGTTAATATTTGTGACGGAGAGTCCACTTTTTCTAGTCTCTTCAAAGAGCGAACTGGAAAATGACTTTAGACCAGCTTTGGTGGCACTATAAACACCCGCAAATTTACTAGCGCGAAGCGCTTCGATAGAGTTAATGTTAATGAGGTAACCATCATTTTTTTTCATATCTCTCAAAAGAGAGTTTGTGAGAAGCATAGGTGCTGTAAGGTTTAAGAACGTCATAGTCGTGATTGTCTTAGCACTTAGTTCTTCATGTGGCTCAAAACGACCAAAACCAGCCGCGTTTATAAGAATGGAAACATCTTCTTGCCCCAGCTTTTCACACAGATCCAAGGTCGCTTTCTCATCTGATAAATCAGCAGCAATAGCTCGAAAATTACCATTATCAAAAAAGTCTATATTTATTGACCTGCTTACCCCTATGACACTGTACCCGAGTCTTAAAAGTCTATGACTTATCTCTTTGCCTATTCCACTGCTCGCCCCAGTTATGACTACCTTCTTATGAGTATTCATCTCACACTCCTAGCATTAAATTTCAGCTATACTACTTTTATGAAAAATATTTATATAACTGATTTAGACCATACGCTACTGTATGATGATTTATCCATAAGTGATTATACTAAAAATATATGGAACTCTTATGAAAACGAAGCAATTTTGAGCGTTGCCACTGCGAGAACCTACAAAAAAACAATGCAGTTTTTAAATGGTTTTAGCGTAAACGCACCGATGATACTTTTAGATGGTGCGCTCGTTGTGACACAAGATAAAAAGATAATAGATACAAAGTTTATGAGCAAAGAGGTTTCGGATGAAATCATTTTTTTAGGTTCAAAACTTTCCATCTATCCTTTTATAATAGCTCTTGATGATGGAGGTTTTAACGAGCTCTTTCTTCACTCGGACATCTTAAACAAAGAGCAAGTAGAAGTACTTACTCGTTACACAAAAGATGACAACCTAATAGAGAAAAAGAACATAGAGGCAGTGGAGAAAAACTTTAAACTTGTGTATATGGGTGAAGAGCAAAAACTCAGAGAATTAGCAAAAAATTTAGAAGATACCTTCGGAGATACTCTCAAGTATATTCTCGCTCCAGAAGCTTATACTGGATGTTACTTCTTAACCATTTTACATAAAAATGCGGATAAAGCTCATGGAATAACAACTATAAGTGAGTATATGGGCTTTGACTTACAAAAGCTTACAGTCTTTGGCGATAACTTTAATGATGTGGGAATGTTTGATTTAGCAGGAATCTCCGTTGCCGTTGCGAATGCTCAAGATGGCGTTAAAAAACTAGCAGACATCGTGCTAGATCATACAAATCACGAAGACGCGGTAGCGAAATATTTACATGGATTAAGAAAATGATAATTATTGGAATAATGTTTTTTATATTTGGTTTTGTAACTTGGCTTAACGGTTCTTTGATTCCATTTTTAAAAGTTATCTGTGGATTGAGCGACTTTGAGGCTCTATTTGTAACCTTCGCGTTTTACATCGCATATACAGTTATGGCATTTCCCATGGCATCACTGTTAGAGAAAACAGGGTATAAAAAAGGGATGAGTATCGGGCTTTTAGTGATGGCGGTTGGAAGTATATTGTTTATTCCCGCTGCGTTAAACGCGGAGTACGTACTTTTTTTACTAGCTCTGTTCACTCTAGGAACCGGACTTACTATATTGCAAACCGCTTCAAATCCTTACATAGTACTCATCGGACCGCAAGAGAGCGCCGCAATGCGAATAAGCATGATGGGACTCATAAATAAAGGGGCGGGTGTTTTAGCTCCTCTTGTTTTTACCGCCTATGTTCTTTCGGGATTAGGAAACATAGAAACTCTCGATGCTGAGCAAATACAAACCCTTGGAGAAAAACTTATAGAGCCTTATATTTTTATGGCTGTGGCTTTAATTATTTTAGCTATTTTTGTAAAGTACTCAAATTTAAAAGAGATAGAGTTTGAAGATGACGAATATGACAATGGAAGCGTATTCGCCTTTCCTCGTCTTGTTTTGGGTGCTATGGCACTTTTCTTTTATGTGGGCATAGAAGTAATCGCCGGAGATACTATTGGGCTTTATGCACAAGGCTTCGGAGTTGTAAACGCGACCTCTCTGACATCATATACCATGGTGTTTATGGTACTTGGTTACATACTAGGAGTGACATGCATACCAAAATACCTTTCTCAGGAAAAGGCACTTATATTCTCCGCAGTAAGTGGAATACTATTACTTTTAGGAGTGGCGTTTAGCTCAACTACTTCTTCATTAGTTTCAGAGACTTTATGGGGATGGAGTGGGATAATGACACTTCCTGACAGTGTTACGTTTGTAGCGCTACTAGGATTCGCGAATGCTCTTATTTGGCCTACTATTTGGCCTTTGGCGCTTGAAGACTTAGGGAGACATACGGCTAAAGGAAGCGCATTGCTCATTATGGCTATAGCCGGTGGAGCATTACTCCCTCTCGCGTTTGGAAAGATTGCCCAAGTGAGTGGCAGTATGCAAGAAGCATATCTTTACGGGATTATTTGTTATCTGTTTATATTGGTTTATGCTCTGAAATGGCATAAAATGAAGACTTGGTAGATTTTAAGTGTACGCTTTAAAAAAAAGAGAAAATGGATTTGAATACTTAGAAGTTCAAAATAGTGTAGCACATGCAAAAATAGCGCTACAAGGCGCTCATATATTTGAGTATAAACGCGAGAAAGAAGAAGATCTTTTATGGGTAAGTAAAGAGAGCTTTTTTGAGAAAGGAAAAGCAATTAGAGGGGGAGTTCCCATCTGTTGGCCGCGTTTTGGAACACTCGATGAGACTATGCCCGCACATGGGTTTTCAAGAACGGCAATGTTTACTCTAGTGGAGGTTGTTGAGATTAAAGCAGACTTGACTGAGGTGAGGTTGTTACTTCAAGATGATGAGAAAAGCCGTAAAATATGGAACCATAAGTTTGAACTTGAAGTGATTTTCAGTATTGGCGAGTCTTTAGAAATTGAGCTTAAAACAAAAAACTGTGAGAGTGAAGAGTTTATGATAACGCAAGCACTTCATTCTTACTTTTGCGTTTCAGACATCAGTCACGCAAAAATCAAGAACTTAGATAAAAAACCTTATTTTGACACTCTTTTGGGAAAAACTTTCTCTCAAAAAGGTGATGTGACATTTGAGGAAGAAGTTGATAGAGTATACCAAGAAGTAGACACTACAGTAGTTTTAGAAGATA
>CAWUTM010000097.1:0-20521 GCA_963925755.1 uncultured Sulfurimonas sp.
TGCATCAAAATGACGTACAACTTCAGGTACATTAGGGTGTGCGTTTACACAACATACCACCTTGTCTCCGCGTTTTAAATCAAGCGCAAGCATTGCAAGGTGCAATGCTGAAGTACCATGAGAAGTTGCAAGAGCATACTCCGATCCAACATACTCAGCAAATTCCACTTCTAATTGTTCTACTTGGTTTACCTCTTCGCCATCTAACGCATCACTTACATTTGAGTGTGCATCTCGGCTACTTTCGTATTTATTAAATGGTATTTTCATAATATTTCCTTTATAAAGTTATATCTCTTGGATAATTAAAATCATGGTTAAGCGTCCGTGACGTTAATTTTGCAATCACTGGCATTTTACGCTTAAAGTGATTTCTAAAAATTCTTTTTATTATCATGTCTAGCATATTTGCATCAACACCCGCTTGAACTATTTCATCACGAGTAAGTCTATCTTCTACATAAAGCTTCATTGCTTTGTCTAACTGGGCATATGTATAACCCAAATCATCTTCATCACTTTGTCCATCCCATAAATCAGCAGATGGTGGTTTAGAAATAATACATTGACTTACATTCAAATACTCCGCAAGTTCAAAGACCTCACTTTTATATAAATCTCCTATGGGATTTATAGCAGAAGAAAGATCTCCATAAAGAGTGCCATAACCAAGCATAAGTTCGCTTTTATTACTAGTTCCTAGAACTAAAGCATTTTCACGAGCAGATATATCAAAAAGAGTAGCCATTCTCATACGAGACGAAAAATTTCCTTTTCTAAGGTTGTCTAAATTCGGATTCATATCTTCGTAGGCTTTCAACATAGGTTCAATTGAAGCTGTCTCCACATTTAAAGAAAAGTCTCTACATAACTCATCGGCATCGTCCAATGAACTCTGAGAAGAATAATGTGAGGGCATTTTAACACAAAGTAAGTCATTTTCAAACACCTTATGTGCCAAAACTGCAACTACCGCAGAGTCAAGTCCACCGCTCAAACCAAGTACAACTTTTTTTATACCCGTTTTCTTTACTTCATCATTTAAAAAATGCTGTAAATAGTTTGAGATTTGTGAATATTTATTCATGCTATTGTATTCAACCTTTAAAAAATATTAACTTTTCTTATTATAACTAAGTTTTGTTACAAATAATCATTTAAGTGAATAAGGAATAATATATTTATAACTAATTAAAGTTTATGGAGCCTATTATGCCACTAAAACTCATCCTTTTAATTTATCTTATTTTTGCGACAATTCTAGTCGCAAATGACACTCCAGGAAAAGAACTTTTTGCAGATGCAGATTGCATGGCATGTCACGTTCAAGATGATTTTTCCAAGCGAAAAGACAAAGTCAACAACTTTGTAAAACTCCACAAAGCGGTTACTGCTTGTGAATTTGGAAATGACATAGGTTGGTTTGATGATGAAACACTAGATGTCTCAAAATATTTAAATAAAAAATACTATAAATTTACAAAGAAAGATTAACGCTTACCCATATTAAGTCAACTTTATTGACATTAAGAAACTTAACAGTTATAATTTACTCTAATACTGCTCTAATGGATAATGGATTATATGGAAAACACCCGTAAAAAAATTTTAATAGTTGATGATAGTAAAGTTATTCGGAGTATGGTTAGAAAAGCCCTTACCTCGTGTCAAGAAATCAATGCGGACCTTATTATTACGGAGTCCTATGCTCAAACGCAAGAGATTATTCAAAAACACAAATTTCACATTGCCATTTTAGATGTCACACTTCCAGATGCTCCAAATGGAGAGGTCATTGACCTTTTAACTGAAGAGGATGTGCCAGTAGTTGTTTTAACTGGGGGCATAAATAACGCCAGTAAAAACATCATCCTCCAAAAAAACATTGTGGAATATATTACTAAAAGTAACCCTCAGAGTCTCAACTATATTGTTGCTGTCGTCAAACGTGTTCTTAAAAACTATGATGCTTATGTCTTAATTATCGATGATTCCAAATCTTTACGTTTATTGACAAAATTAAGTTTACAAAAACTAAATGTTCGCGTTATAGAAGCAAAAAGTGCTAAAGAAGCTATAGAAATTCTTCAAACAAGCGAACACTACATACCACTTGTAATTACAGATTATGAGATGCCAGATATGGACGGTATGGAATTAACTATGGAACTTCGTCAAAAATATAGCAAAGACAAGCTTTCTATTATTGCCCTTAGTGGTAGTGAAGATCCAGAAGTCGCTAGTAACTTCTTACGTCATGGAGCGAATGATTTTATAAAAAAACCCTATACACATGAAGAGTTTTCGCTTCGTATCAATGTAAATCTTGAACTTATTGATCTTTTTAGACAGAGTAAAGAAACAGCAAGCAAAGATTTTTTAACAGGTTTATACAATCGTCGTTTTTTCTTTGAAAGTGGTATTGCTATTTTAGAAAAAGCCAAACGTAAAAAACTCTCCGTTGCTATTGCAATGATAGATATAGACTTCTTCAAAAAAATAAATGATACTTATGGACATGACGTTGGGGATGTTGCGATAAAAGAAGTCGCTAATATTCTAAAAAAAAATTTACGAAGTAGTGACCTTATTGCTAGATTTGGTGGAGAAGAGTTTTGTATACTCCTTGAAGAAATATCAGAGCAAGAAGTTCTCAATAGATTTGAAATTATCCGTGCCGCATTTGAAGCAAATATTTTATCAGTTTTGGGAGTAACTATCTCTTATACTGTTTCAACAGGTTTATTTTATGGAAATACTGGTTCTCTTGAAGAGATGGTTGGTTTATCAGATAAAGCGCTCTATGAAGCGAAAGAAACAGGTAGAAATAAAGTAATTCTTCACAAAAAATCTTAAATATTATAATTTTTACTTATTTATTTGTATAACATATAATATTTTAGCTAGACTTATTACCAAATTACATAAAATGATAGGAATCAAAATGGTTAGGTACAAAGATATCTCTATAAAAATAAAAATGTTAGTACTAACGGTAATCCCTTTAATCGGTCTAGTATACTTCTCTAGTGCTCTCATTATGCAAAGTTATAGCGAACAAAAAAATATGCAAGGCATTACTAAAATTGTTCACCTTACTACAAAAATGAGTGCGTTAGTGCATGCGATACAGACAGAGCGAAGTGTTACTACTGGTTTTCTTGCTTCAAATGGGAAACAATTTTCGCGAGCGCTACATATAGATAGACTCAAGGTAAATGAAGAACTCGTTACTTTTAAAGAATATGTAGATACATTAAACATGAAAGACTACTCAACAAAATTTCGTACTACTATAAAGGATACACTGGGTCAGCTCGATCAGCTTAATCTAATTCGTCCAGAAGTAACAAACAAGAACATTCAGTTAAACGAAGTTGTACAGTATTTCTCAAATATAAATGGCGCGTTTTTAAGTTCAATCGCTGAAATTGCAAAAATGTCAACAGATGCGAAAATCACTATGGAACTTAATGGCTACAGCGCATATGCTTTAGCAAAAGAAAAGGCAGCAATACAAGAAGCTATACTTAACTATGTACTTATTAAAAATGCTTACCCTACAGGTGTAAAAGATCAAGTAATTGCGCTTAAAGCTCAAGAAGAAAGATATATGAACTCTTTTCTTAAAAGAACAGATCAGTCCAATATCGTTGTTTATCAGCAAAATCTTACATCATCACATATAACTGATGCAAAGGAACTCTATATAAAAGCTACCAAAAAAACAAGAAACTTTGGTATTGATAGTGATAAATCCTTCAACGTTCTTCAAGGAAAAATCAATATTTTAAAGGATATTGACAATCATATTATAAATTACCTTTTAGCAGAAACAACAAAGAAGACGGAAAAAGCGAGTTCAAAATATAATACTTATCTTATTGTAATTATATTTGTATTTTTAGCTACATTGTTAATTCCTATTTATATAGCTAAAACAATTGCCACTTCACTTCATAACTTTAAAATAGGGCTTACATCTTATTTCGCTTTTATCCGTCGAGAGCAAGATAGCTCTCAGCCGATAGATATCGACTCAAAAGATGAGTTCGGTCTTTTAGCAAAAATGGTGAATGACAACCTTAACAGTATTCAATGTGAGTTAGATAATGACTCACTTTGCACAGGTGAAGCTGTAAGAGTTTTAGCACAAGCGGAATCTGGTCATATGAACCATAGAATCACTTCTAGAACTGAAAATCCACAAATTGCAACATTAATAGATTCTATAAACAACTTAATGGATACATTTGAAGAACGTATTGGAAAAGATATCACTAAGGTTTTGGAAGAAATTTCAAAAGGAAACCTTAAAGCAAGAATAGAAAATGAGTATGAAGGCCTTTTCTCAGAACTCAAAGAATCTACAAATAATATTGCACAAACAATAGAGGATTTATTTAGTGAATCTGGAAAGGCTCTCAACAATATAGCTCAAGGTGATTTAGATACTCGTATCACCGGTAATTATCATGGTGATTTTGAAATTGTAAAATCTTCCGTCAATGGTCTTGTTGAAAAGCTCTCAGAAATTATTGAAGGTATCAATATTGGTTCAACTCAGATGCAACTCTCTTCATCAGAAATCAATTCATCGAGTCAGTCTATTTCTCGTGGTGCAATTTCACAGGCGTCATCACTCGAGCAGACAACAGCTGCTATTGAAGAAATGAGTGGTGCGGTAAGTGAAACATCAAAGAATGCAAGCTTAACAAATAATATAGCGGAGTCATCTGCTGCCCTATCAATAAAGGGTGCCCAAGCTGTTGAAAAAACAGTAGACGCAATGAAAACGATTGCGACACGTATACAAGTTATAGAAGACATAGCCTACCAAACAAACCTTCTTGCGCTAAACGCAGCTATTGAAGCAGCTCGCGCTGGCCAACATGGAAAAGGCTTTGCTGTTGTTGCGGCAGAAGTTCGTAAACTAGCAAAACGCTCACAAATAGCAGCGACCCAGATTAGTAGAATCACTAAAGAGAGTGTTATCGTTTCTGTTGAAGCAGGCGATATGATTAAAAGTGTAGTCCCTAAAATAGAAGAGACTGCAAAACTAATAAAACAGATTGCCACAGCCGCTAAAGAACAAGACATTGGAATTGGCCAGATTACTCAAGCTATGAATGAACTTGATAAAATCACACAAATTAATGCTACCTCTTCTCAAGAACTTCTAACTGCTTCTGAACAACTTAGTGTTCAAGCAAGCGAACAAAATGATCAAATGAGCTTTTTCACACTTACTAGTACAGCGAGTTCACCTCTTAAACCACTCAAGATAACGAATCAGATGAGTGCAAAAAGTTTAAATACAACTACAGATAAATTCATTTCTACGCAAGAGAGTGATATCGATCTTCGTGAATTTGATATATTTGACTAAATAAAAAAGGAAAAAAAATGAAACTATTAATAGTAGACGATGCAAAATTAATACACTTTATGGTGAAAAAGATTTTAAAAGAAGCCGGCATTGACGGGATAGAGATTCAAGATGCTTTTGATGGTAATCAAGCTACAGATATGGCTAAAGAGTTTAAACCAGATTTAGTTCTTCTAGATGTTGTTATGCCAGAAAAAGATGGAATTGAAGCTCTTAGAAGTATAAAAGAAGACAACCCAGATATAAATGTAATCATGGTAAGTTCAATGGGGACGGATGAAAAAGTTTCAGAGGCTTTAAAACTTGGTGCAAGTGCTTTTATTCAAAAGCCTTTTGATGAAGATGAGCTTTGCTCTTATATTAAAAAGGTAATGTAATGGGAATTAAATTTTTTGGTCATTACCTTTTTGATGAAGGAAAATTAGAGGCAAGACAACTTTCAGAAGCTGTAGATTATCAGAATTCTAAAAATCTTTCTCTTGGTGAAATTGCAGTAAGAGAAAAGTTGCTAACTCCTAAGAATGCGGAACTTATCAATCATAAACAGCAAAGCTTAGATAAGCGTTTTGGGGAAGTGGCAATGTCGCTTGACTTACTAACCGAAATACAGATTACTGAGCTCTTAAAAATACAAAAGCGGGAAAAGGTATTCTTTGGCGAGATACTAGTTCTTAAAGGCTTTATGAGTGAGGAGCTAGTAAATAAAGAGCTAAATATATTTAATGAACAACAAAAAACAGAAGCCGTAGAACTTGATGAAAAAATAGATGATATTGATCAAGATACTGTTATGAAAAACACTATTAGTGTTTTAAAAACACTTTACTCTCGTGTAGTACATGACCATATCAAACTAGTTGCTATTAATGACAAGAATAAAGAAAGGAGTGGTGTAATCGCTCTTCAAAAAATGAGAGGTGATGTTCATTTAGACTTTGCTTTGCAAACAGAAGACTCTCTTTCATTTGCTATATCTAAAGAGTTTATCAAAACAGACTTTCATGAGATTGATGAAATAGTTCTTGATATTGTATGCGAATTTGTAAATATAGTTCTTGGTAATATCGCTGTTAAGTTTAGTGAGAGGAGTATAAAGGTAGAACTAACACCTCCGTCTATCATTTCTCGAGATGAGTTTAAAGTAGAAGAATACCACTCATTTGACTTTACAACAACACATGGAAATTTAACTCTTTATCTCAAACTATAAACTATTAATATTTATTAATAGTTTTAATTATCTCATAAATGGAGAGTTCTTTTTTAGCACTCCCCATATCCCATGCAACTTTTGCCATTCCATACACAGTTGATGTTTTTTTATTCTGAACATAAGTATTTGCTCCAGCATCAAGCATATTTTTCAATCCCATAGCTCCATCATCTCCCATACCAGTTAGTAAAAATCCTATTGCATTTGCTTTTACGGACTTTGAAATAGAATTAAAGAGAACATTAATGCTTGGACGATGGGAATTTACTTTTGGAAAATCTTTAAGTCTGATGTAGTACTTTAAATCCTGTTTCTCTACTTCTAAATGAATACCACCCGGTGCTATATATATAGTACCATTACTTATCAGATCACCATCCTCTGCTTCTTTTACAATACTGTTTTGACAAAGTTCGTTCAATCTTTTTGCTAATGATGATGAAAAACTTTTAGGAATATGCTGTACAACAACTATACCATAATGGTTCGGATGCAAATGTGTAAACACTTCTTCTAAGACTTGTACCCCTCCAGTTGATGATCCCATCGCGATAACTCTAGCACTTTGTATTTGTGGATTTCTTATCTTTGTTATTGTTTTATTTTTAACAAGAATCTCAGCTTTGTAGTTAATATTTGCCTTTGCAGCAACTCTAATTTTACTAATCAACTCGTCTTTATAAGTAATAAAAAGTTCATTAATATTACTTTTTGGCTTTTCTATTATATCCACCGCACCTAATCGTAGAGAGTCTATAAGTTCATTAGAACCTGTACCGACAAGAGTAGAACATATAATGACAGGAGTAGGTCTTTGTGTATTTATTTTTTTTAAAAATGTTAAACCATCCATTTTAGGCATTTCAATATCTAGTATAAACAGATCAGGTAATCCCACTTCGCTAAACTTCTTCATTGCGTCTATTGGGTTATCCGCTTCACCTAAAAGAACAACATCGTTCATCTCTGCTAATAAATTTTTAAAACCATTACGTACAGTAAGTGAATCATCTATTACAAATACTTTAGTCATTGAAAAATAAGACCTCACTCCCATCATCATCTTCTTGAGAAGTACCTATATTAGATAAATAAGCTGATTTTAGAAAATTTATAGAATTTTCTAAAGAATCTTGAAACAGATATACGTCACTAAAAATTCTCTCTATAAAATATTGATTAATATACATATTTATATCATATACAATGTCATAAAGATAAGACACTGTATCTTCATTTTTCACTAATTCGTTTATCTCAATAGTATTTAAGAGTTCAGTAAAATCTTTAAAAATTGGTGCTACTTGTTGTGTATAGCGTGAAGATAAAAAAACATCATGAACATCTATTATATTCTCTGAGAGAAGATTCTTTTTCTCTTGAGAAAAGTCACCATTTAAAATATCTTCTGCAATGCTTTCTAAATCTTGTGATAAAAACATAACATCACCTGTATAAGTATCTAAAAACTCTTCTGTGATTAATTTATCTGACATAATTTATCCTTATTAGAATAGAGTACTTGATGAGACAAGCTTAAAAATTGATGGATAAATTTGTTCCAAACAATCTAAATCTAAACCATTTAAGTTCTCTGTTTGACTAATTATTAGTATGCTTCCTATCCTCATATTTGCAATTATACATTTTAGTACTTTTATTCTTGTTTGTGTATTGAAATAAATAAGAACATTACGTAAAAAAACAATGTCAAAAATTCCTAAATCACTATTTATTTCTATTAAATTTGATACTTGGAACCTAACATTTTTTGCAAATTCTTTGGTAATTAGAAACTGTCCTTCGAACTTTCCTTTACCTTTGAGACAGTACTTTAACTTAAACTCTGAAGGAATTTTTTCTGCCCAAGAAATATTATAGAGTCTCATACGAGCTTTCTTTATGACATCTGTATTTATATCTGTTCCTATGATTTCCCATTTGTTTGGAGGAAGTATATTATCACAGACCATGGCAATAGAATATGCTTCAACGCCAACTGAAGATGCAGCACTCCAAATTCTAAGCTTAGTTTCCCCACTATACTCTTTTACATACTCTTTTAAGAATCTAAAGTGTTCTTCTTCTCTAAAAAAATAAGTCACATTTGTAGTAATAATATCTAGCATCTGAATTCTTTCGCTATTATCTGTTATACATATTTTATAGTACTCGTCAAAGCATTCAATATTATAATGAAGCATCCTTTTATAAAAACGCGACTCAACAAGCGACTTTTTCGTCTCATTAAGCGTTATGCCAATCTCGTCATAAATGAGTTTTTGAAACTTATGATACTCTGGGCTACTTATGTTTCTAAAACTCAATTTATCAACTCTTCAATTATTATATTACCTAAATTTACGGTATTCATTTTACTGACAATCTTTTGTCCACCAGCTTCTATGAGTTCTATTTCCATTGCTTCATTTGACATATTCGTATGCACTAAAATTGGAATATCATTGTAAATAGGGTATTCTCGAATATTACATATAACTTCTCGACCACCCATATGCGGCATTTCAAGATCGGTAATAAATAGATCTACTTTTTCATTCGGATGAGATTCTAAATAATTGATTAATTCTAGCCCGTCGCTAAATACCTTATATGCTAAAGAAAGACTTTTAAAAAGTTCTTCAAGCAGGTTACGAACAAAACGACTATCATCAGCAAAATATACTACTTTACCTTCAATCTCTTTAATATCAAGTGGATTAAAATTATATTTTGCATCATTTTTAACGGTATTAAAAACATCTAAAAGCATTTGGTCACCATCATAAATAGTACAAATCCGCTCCTCCGTCTCTATCGTAACCTTTGCTATAAATGTAGATTTAAAATTATTAGTAGAATTTTCTGTCATATTTTTTGATTCTATAATATTTATAGTCGATACTTCTTTAACAATAATCCCTAATTTATGGCCTCCATAATTAGCGAGTATGATTAGTTCGTATTCACTATCATCAAGGCGTTTATTTCCATACCAATCATCAAAGTAAATTAATGTAGTCATCATTCCACGGATATCCGCTGTGCCGCAGACTACATTCGATGCATCATTATTTGTTGCGATATCGAGTTCTTTATTAAAGACTATCACTTCTTCAATTTTAGCTACGTTCATTGCATACCACTCAAGGTTAGAACCACTAAATACCAAATACTGGTTTAAATCATTTGAGTCCGTAGATACAAGTTTAAAAAGGTCAAGTTCATACTCTTCATTCTCATCTTCATACTCATATAACTCATCGTCTAATGTATCTGAATTCATTTGTTACCTCTACTTTGAGATATTTCTTTGATATTTAAAACTTCATCACAATCTAGAATTACTATATGTGTATTATTATAACTAGCCATATTTTTTATAAATCTTCTCTCTATTTTTACACCAAAGTCTACTGACTCTTTTATATCGCTTTCTTTAATACTTGTCACATCATGTACTTCATCAATTATTAGCGCGATATTCCTAGTAATCACTAAAGAAGTTTTATAGTTTAACTTTGTTTCGCCTAAGCCAAAACGCTCACGTAAATCTAAGACAGTGACAATACTTCCACGAACATTAGTAACCCCCTTTATATAAGGAAGCATGAGTGGAATTTTTGTTAAGGATTGGTACTCTATCATCTCACTAATTTTCTCTACGTCAATCGCATATATGTCCTCTGCTAATTTAAAAAACAGATACTGTTGTGAATCACCTATAATAAAGAGATCGTCATCTGTATCATAAAGGTTCATCTCTACGTCTAAGTCTAAATCTGACTCCATACTGCTACCCTTCATTTCGTAACTCAATCAATCTTGCAATATCAAAGATAAGAGCTATCTCACCACTACCAAGTATAGAACCACCACTAATCCCAGGTAAGTTCTCAAACACCTCTCCCAATGACTTTATCACTGTTTGATGTTCACCTAACAACTCATCTACTAAAAGACCTATAATTTTCTTTCCAAAGTATACAATAACGATATTTTGTCTTTTAGTAGTGCTTTTATTTTCTTCTAAAACTGTTCGTACATCCAAAAGAGGAAGCATCTCTCCTCGAACGTTAATAAACTCATTCCCATTTAAACTTTCTTTCTCTTTAGTTGTGAGTTCTATACATTCTTTGATATTTTCCAAAGGTATGATGTATTTTGTATCGCCAACTTGAACTAAGAATCCTTCAATTACCGCTAAGGTCAAAGGTAAACGTATAGTGATTTTGCTGCCTTTTCCCATTGATGATTCTATTTCTATCGTTCCACGCAAGTCTTCGATATTTCTTTTAACAACATCCATACCAACCCCACGTCCTGATATTGCTGAGACTTTTTCCGCAGTAGATAACCCTGCCGCAAAAATCAATTTATAAATCTCAGAATCACTAAGATTATGGTTAGATTTTACCGTTCCATTTTCAATGGCCTTAGCAAGAATCCTATCTCTATCTAGTCCCTTACCATTATCTTCAATTTCTATGACAATCGTACCCGAGTCAGGATATGCTCTTAAGTCTACTCTACCCTGAGCAGGTTTTCCAGAAGCTATTCTATCTTCTGGAAGTTCAACGCCATGGTCAATTGAATTTCGCAGCATGTGAAGCAAAGGATCTGAAATACGTTCCACAACCGTTTTATCAAGTTCCGTATCTCCCCCAGTTATAACAAATTCTACGTCTTTACCAATCTTTTTAGAAGTGTCGCTTACAATTCTACGAAACTTGTTAAAAGAGTCCCCTACTTTCACCATTCTCATATCCATGATTCCATCACTTACAAACTCTAAAAGCTGTTTCATATGTATGGCAGCTTCCTCAAGTTCAGAACCTTTTTCTTCATCTGCTTCATCTTCCACAAGAGCTAGTATTCTAGAATTTGTTATAGCTATCTCACTCATGTAGTTTATAAGTAAGTCTATCTTTGAAGAATCGACTCTCAAAGAAGAAACCGCTTTTTTCTTTGGTTCACTATTCTCTTGTTCTTTAATTGGAACAATCTCTTTTTCTTCCACTGTAGCAGGAGTTATAACAGGAGCTAGCACTTCTGGTTCTACTAAGATATCCTCGTCTATAAATTTTGCGCTTATAAGTTCATTCTTAAGCTCGGGTTCTTTGCGTTTAGAGATAAGAGTGCTGTATTCATCGCTATCATCACATAAAAAAATGTATAAATCCACATCTTCTTGAATAAACTCAAAGACATCTTCAACCTCAGACTTACTTAAATCTGCTAAAAGGCATACTTCAAAACCAATATAAGGATGCAGAGGATTTATCTCTTCTATAAAAGGAATATCATAAATAATGGGTTGGATTATTAGAACTTCTCCAACCTTGTTGAGAAAATTAAAGACAGAATTTATACTCATACCAGTAGTGAAGAAATCTTTGTGAAATCTAATAGAAATATGCCATTTAACTGCTTCTACAACTATACTACTTGGAATATCTTCGACTTCTTCTTTTGTCTCAGCTCCGGGGAGGTACCCTTCTAAACGTTTAATTAAATTATCACCAACTTCTTTTTTTGCGTTTCTTAATTCTTCTTCCTCAGTTAGAAGAGAAATTAATACATCTATGTGATCCTTACATAAAAGAAATAAAGAGATCATCTCTTCAGATACTGCTACATTACCTTGACGGATACTATCAAAAAGGTTTTCACCAATATGGGTAAATGTCACAATATCCTCAAAGCCAAACATCCCCGCACTACCTTTTATAGTATGTACAGCTCTAAAAATTGTTCCTATTGATCTTTCACTGGCTCCATTACTTTGCATATCGACAAGAGCATCTTCCATCATCTGAAGTTGATCATCACAATCTTCTAAAAATATTTCTAATTCTTCAGTCATTTACCTAGTCCTAAAGCAATCTGGGTATTAGCTATCTCTATCTGTTGTAATACGGTGTCATTAATATTTATAAATTTTATTGTTTTATTTGAAGCTTTTACAGAACGAACTAAAGAAAGAAGTAATTGAATACCAACCATATCTATTTTATCTATTTTTGCCATATCTAATAAAATGTTTTCCTGTTCTTTGACGGCTTGAATAAAAACATCTTGTAGTTTTTCCGCATCATATATTGTCAGTTCGGTAAAATCGTCTAAAATCATTAGTTATCCAAGTATCTTACTTAGCACTAATAAAAACTTATCTTTGTTAAAAGGCTTAACTAACCATGCTTTCACACCAAGCTTTTTAGCTTCCTCTTGTAGTTCAGGTTTTCTTTCAGTAGTTAGCATGACAATCGGTATATAACGATATTTCTCATTTTCACGAATTATACGAATCATCTCCATTCCAGACATTATTGGCATGTTTATATCTGAAAATATAAAATCTATCTTATGCTCTTCTAATGCCTTGAGCCCCTCTTCACCATTTGAAGCTAAAACAGCTTCAAACCCAGCTTCTTTAAGCGCTTTTTGAGCCACATTTCTGATCAAACTCGCATCATCAACTATCAATATCTTTTTCGACATATTTTCTCATTATTATAATTTATTTAAATACTGAGGTATTCTATAGTAAGTGTTCTAAGATAAAGATAAACCGAAGAAATCTATGCAGCTACTTTGAATTTTTTGATAATCTCAAAAGCATCTGTAAGAATTTGAAACTTCTTTGTACTGGTTGTTTTGTGGAGCATGGAGAGATCTGGATGAAATGTTTTCGCAAGTTTCTTATAATTTTTCTTTATATCACGGAGAGAATCTTCACTCTTTACATTTAAGATACGACAAGCCTTTTCTAATTCATCTTCTTTACTCATTTGAAAAAAAAAATTAAATGCGTTGGCGTCATACTGAAACTTTACATTTACTTCATCAAGTTGTGTTTTACTCAAAAATATTTTAAGAAGTTCTTTCTTTTTTGATTCATTGACATTTATATCATATAAATTAAATTTTTCACTTATTAGAGTAATAACTCCCAAAAAGTGTTTATTCAAGTATGAGTCGCATGTTGCATTACTTTCATCCAAGCCAAGCTGACATATAGAATCTTCATAGAATGTTGCAGAAATTGTTATGTAATTTTCTTTTGGAAGTAAATAAAGGTGTATAGGATTTTCTAGTCGTTTAGTGAGTTCAGATTTCAACTTTTCTGATACATTTGACGAACTTTTCTTATAGTATGAGTAAAGCCATTTCATCAAAAATATACGTTTATTTCTATGATTAGCTGTTGAGACAGGAATATATAAAACATTTTCCTTGACATAAGTCGCATTGAAATTTGTTTCTATATATTCTAAAAGTTGCCCATAATCTTCTTGGGAATCCTTTACTTTAAAGATAGTATGTTCAGGGCTTAATAATATTTGCATACCTATCCTATCAGTTGTATTTATAAAAACATAGCAAATTGTATACCAAAAACAGATAAACTGTCATAAACTATAAGAGAGTCTAAATTGCAAAACCCATTCGAATCAGGACATATTAAAAATTATGTTCTTTTATATGCTAGCATCGTTCTAATTATGATACTTTTTTTTATTGCAACTTCACTTTTTAATGAAGCCCAGGATGTAGAAAAAAAAGTATTTAATACTGAGCTAAAAAAGAGTGAAGAGAGTAAGGATATAACACTAGAAAAGAAATCTATCCCTGAGTTTATATTGATGGAGAGTAGTTACTAACTACTCTTTCATAACTATATAAAGCTCTTGTTAATGTTCCAAAAGTCCTAAGAGTTTGTGGGAATTCTCAATTTAGACTTTTTGAACACTTTGTGGAACACCGAAAATACATTTGAATACTTTGTGTTCCAAAAATAAGAGGTTGTTGAATTTAAAAGAGCCTACTTTATTAAATTGACATTAATCTAATTAATGGTTACAATCTATTAACCTCAAAAACAACAGGTGTACTTATGTTTAAATTTTTTATTATAACTATTCTGTGTATTTCAATTACATATTTATTTGCATCTGATATACGAATAAAGGCTAAAAAGCAAGAGGATATTACAAATTTAAAATTTATGATTAAGAACCGTATGGAACGAAATATTGAAACCTTCAAAGCAAGAGTGTATACAGAAGGTTCATGTTCTAATTATTATCAAATAGAAACTTTTACAAAAGAAAGTAAATCTGACTATGTAAAAATGATTAAAGTTTATCGTGACAATAATTTATTTTCAACGATAGTCACTTCTCCAAATATCAGTAGAAACCCTATATTTTCATATAAATTAAAACTAGAAAAAGAGTTACCATTTTCTGTTATTTACATGACAAACAAGGATAAATCAGAATTACATAGCACTTCAAAATTATACAAACAATCTAAGGAGTCTTACAACTATGCATTAGATACAAAAAAAATACATAAACAGTATAATTCAAATAATGCAATATCATCCAAGGATATTACAATAATTCTTCCACCATCTACATTCAATCGAACGGTGATTCCTCTTACAGTGAAGTCTAATATAAAATTGTATTCTTTTGCTGTTTTTTCTGATAGAACACAAACACCTTTAATTATATATGTAAAAAATGAAAAAGCTTCATATATTGATTTTTATTTCAAATTTAAAATATTAGATAATACTACATTCGATTACAATATTACAGTTGTTGGGAAAGATGAAAATGGTACATTACATAAAAGTGTTGTTAAATCAAAACTGTCTCGCGAAGGTGATTGTTGTGGATGTGTATAAGAGAAAGATGCTTTTGAGCATTTTCATAACTATTATGCTTTCATATCAATGGCTAGTGATGTATTAAAAAAATTCAAAGTGAAAAAAACATTTTAATGTAGGCAAGTATATAGTTACTAAAACTGTAGGTTTTGGAACTTTCGAAGTTCCAAACTAAATTTTGAACTATATAATTTTAATGACTATCGGTTACTGACACAAAACTCTGAACGGTCTCTGATTTAATTACATAAATAAATAATAAATCCCTATTAATGTATTGTATAGTGGTTGATAGTAGGGATATTATATTATGTCCATTTACAGTAGCTACTAACTACTCTTTAGTAACTATATAAAGCTGTTCGTGGCGAAGCTTTTTGAGTATGCTCATAACACTTACAAAGTCTTGGAAACGCGACTCTTTGTCGCTTCTAAGCACTACTGTCTGTGTTTTTTCTATTAAAGAGAGTTTTTCTTCTAAAGCAGCCAAACTAACACTCTCTTTTTCAAAGAAAATCTCACCTTTGGCATTTACATAGATAGTAACCTCTTTTTTGAGCTCTTTTTTATCTACTGATGAAGAGGTTGGTAAGTCCACGGGAATAACACCCTGCTTTATAAATGTAGCGGTTGTTAAAACCATAACGAGAAGAACAAGCATAATGTCAATAAATGGAATGACATTTATCTCATCAAACCTCTTTTTTGCCTTTTTGCACTTTGCCATTATGAAGTTTTCATCTCTTGGCTGACATCATACTTTGTAAGAATTCTTTCTACTTTTCGTAAGGCAATCGTATATGTAACGATAGCTGGAATTGCTACTACAAGACCCATTGCGGTAGCTTTAAGCGCGAGTGCTAGACCAACCATAATTTGCTTAGCATCAACAGCGCCAGCGTCTCCCATACTATAAAAAGTTATCATAATTCCAGCAACGGTACCAAGTAAACCAACATAGGGTGCATTTGAGGCTATTGCGCTTATAACACCTATATTATCTGTTAGTTCAAGTTCTAAATTGTCTCTATACTCATAATCATCAACATTGACACTGCTATAAAACATCATACGCTCAATGAATAGCCAAAGCGTTACAATACTCATTAACACTAGTATTCCCATAACTCCATAATCAAGTAAGTTTTCCGCATATGCTAGTATGTTTGTTTCGTTCATTTATACATCCTATATTTTATTAAATTTTAACTCTACTGTTGTTCCAAGATTAAGCTGGGACTTAAAATGGAGTTCAATCCCATTTTTATCGCAAAATCGTTTTACCATACTAAGGCCTATTCCAAAGCCTAACATATTTTTATTTGACTGATAATAACTCTCAAATATATGTAAAAGTTCCACCTCATCCATACCTTTTCCATAATCTTTAATAAAAAGGGAGCTACCTCGAAATTCGATATCGATTTTTTTGGAATTTTGTGAGTATTTTACACCATTGTCTATTAAATTGTCAATCACTTTCCCAAGGCCTTTTCTATCAGTATAAATTTCTAAACTTTCAAGTGAAAGTGAAAAATCAATTTTAGGATAAATTTTACTTAAAAAAGCAACTCTCTCTTCTATAAGTTTATCAAGAAAAAACTTCTCTTTAATACCCTCTTCACTTTGCATTTTTATCATATATTCTAGCTCATTATAGCGTTCTTGAAGCATTTCACAAGCACTCTCAATTCGCCCTAGTCTTTTAAGACTTTTCTCATCATTTAAACTCTTTTTTATCATTTGCGCATTTGTCATAATAGTATTGATTGGAAGGTTCAGTTCATGGAGTGTCTCTTTTGAGAGTTCTTGAAGATTTGCTACATACTCTTGCAGAGGATTTACTGCTAAACGCACCATTAATAAAGCGGAAATAGAGATAAAAGAAACAACAATGATAAATAGAGCATAAATATTTTGTATCTCTAAAATGGCTAAAAGGTAATAAGTAAAACCTAAAAATAGCAATACGGTTATGAAGTAATATATAAAGATATTGACACGAAAACTAGTAAACAAGTTTATACCCTACACCACGTATATTTTCTATTTTTACCTCTGCTAGAATTTGTTTGAGTCTATTGATATATACACGGATCGCTCCATCACTCATAGACTCTGAAGATGTCCATAATGTATCTGATATCAGTTCTTTTGGAACATTCTCATTTTGATGTTTAAGTAAAAGAACTAAGAGCATGTATTCTTTATTTGAAAGTTCTAATAGACTGCCTTTATACGAGATACTCTTATGCATTATATTATGTGTAAAATCACCTATACTTGCAGGAATGCTAGAAGAGCTGCGTTTAATAAGCGCTTTAATCCGAAAAAGAAGTTCATCTGAATCAAAAGGTTTGTTTATGTAGTCATCACAACCACTTGAGAAGCCTTTTTCCAACATCACTTTATCTTTATGTGATGTTAGAAAAATTGCCGGAGTATTATCATCTGCACCACGAAGTTCACTCAAAAGTGAAATTCCATCTATAAGAGGTACATTGATATCTAAAAGGTATATATCAAACTTTCGCTCAAAAGTAGCATCAAGAGCATCTTGACCATTAGTAAAATGTGAGACTTCATAAGAGGACTCTTCTAGTAAGTCCACAAGAGTCTCTCCAAAAAGAGGATCATCTTCTAAAAGAAGTATATTAATCAATACTCTCAATCGCCCAGCTAATGGTCTCACCCGCATACATAGGAACAACACCTGAGTAATTCTCTGGTACTACAAAAGGACGCTTCTCAAGCACTACTTCTTTAAACTCAGGACAAATCCCATATATATTTTGGGCATTATCACTCACAAATGCTTGAAGGTTATTCAGTTTATCATACTGTTCAAATATTTCACATAGAAGTTGTAGTGCTATTGGAGCCGTAAAAACACCAGCCGCACAACCGCAAGACTCTTTTTTATGCTGAGGATGTGGCGCGGAGTCACTGCCAAACATTACTTTTGGATGAGCTGAAAGAGCCACTGAAAGAAGCGCGTCTAAATCTTCAGGGCGTTTCGCGATAGGCTTGCAAAATAGATGTGGCATCATCATACCGCCTACAACGTCATCAAGTGTCAAGAGAAGGTGATGTACGGTTATAGTGGCATAAAGATTCTCAAATTTGTCTAACATCTCAACAGCTTCTTTAGTTGTAATATGTTCCATAATAATTTTTAGTTGTGGAAAATTAGTCGCTAAAAGTTCATAAATTGACATAAACTCAGCTTCTCTATCCATTACGAAACCATCAGTCTCACCGTGAACGCATAAAGGAATTTCCATATCACTCATAGCTTGAAGAGTAGGTCTCATCTCTTCTATGTCAAATGATGAAACGCCACCTTCGGAGTTTGTAGTTATTCCTGCGGGGTAAAGTTTTATCGCTGTTATTTCATCAGCTACCGATTCTAAAAATGCCTTGTCATAGTTTTTGTAAAACAACGTCATGTATGGCTCAAAGTAGTCATTTGGCACAGCCGCCATAATACGTTCTTTATAAGAAATAACATCCGCGCGATTTTCAACAGGAGGGACAAGATTTGGCATAACTATAGCCCCACTAAAAGAATAAGCGGATAAAGGTGCTACATTTTCAAGCATAACACCGTCTCTAAGGTGTAAGTGCATATCTAGAGGCATTAAAAGAGTATGAGTTTTCATTATTTTTTCCTTATAATATATGATAGTTTTATTTTTAAATTATATCCGAAAAAGTCACTCTTGTCTTGTAGTTGCTGTTTTAAACTGGAGTTTTCACTAGATTCGTTCACTATAAAGAATTCTGAGCTGTTGTTATTAGGTTATTTATCGCTTCTTCATAGCGTTTAGCTTCACTTTCATCAGTTGATTCAAAACGTGTTACTAAAACTGGAGTTGTATTGCTTGCACGAACTAAGCCCCAACCTTTAAGAAAATTTATACGAACGCCATCTACCTCTATAATGTCTTTTATAGTCGGAAAACCTGCAGGTGGTGATTTGAGAAGTTCTTTTACTCTATCTATGATTTTAAATTTTTCTTCTTCTGTCGTTTCTACTTTAAGCTCTTCGGTTGAGTACACAAGAGGAAGTTTAGCAAGCTCCGCGTCTAGGTCTATTCCATCATGGATGAGTTCTAGCATTCTAAGTGTTGCGTAAATAGCGTCATCATAACCAAAGTAACGATTTTTAAAGAAGATATGCCCACTTACTTCACATGCTAAGTCTGCGTTTGTTTCTCTCATCTTCACTTTTAAGTTCGAATGTCCTGTTTTATACATGATAGCCTTACAACCACGGCGAGTGAGTTCATCATACATTACTTGTGAACATTTCACCTCGCCTATGACTGTTGGCTTATCCATCTTCATAGAGTATAAAAGGGCCATCATATCGCCCTTAATATTATTTTTATGAGTTAGCACTGCTATACGGTCTGCATCGCCATCATAAGCAAATGCGATGTCACCCTGCTCTGCTTAAAGTTTTTTTATATCTACTAGGTTATGCTCATCCGAAGGATCTGGATGGTGATTTGGAAAAGTTCCATCAGGATCTACATAGATACCTTTCGTTTTAAGTTCTAAGGCCGCAAAAATATCTTCTGTCACAACGCCTGCAACGCCATTTCCACAATCATATACTATACGAGTGTCCATACCTTTTAAATGTTGAAACTCTGAAACTAAAAACTTCACATACCTTTCTACCGCGTTTATCTTCGTTACGTCGCGTTTAACTTCTGCTGGCATTTCCATAGCTTCACATTCGCGACCTAGAGCATATATGTCTTCACTAAAAAATGGTGCTTTGTCTACCGTAATTTTAAAACCATTGTATTCACTTGGATTGTGTGAACCAGTTATCATCACAGAAGCTGATGGAGTTACGCCATCCCACTCATGATAATTTGTAAAGTAGTTTACGGGAGTAGGAACAAGCCCCATATCAAGAACTTTTTTTCCACCTGCGTTTAGACCGCGAGTAAGATACTCAAAAAGTATAGGAGAGTGAGAACGCGCGTCGTATCCAACAGATACGTATTCACCAGAAATCTTAGATGCCAAAGCATATCCAATGCGGACTACACTCTCTTCATTTAACTCTTTTTCATAAATTCCACGTATGTCATATTCTCTGTATATACTCAATTAAATCTCCTGTAGGTTTATCATTTTAATATATATAATAATCTAATGAAATAATACACTTTGTTATATTAAACAAAAGAACTTTACTAAGTTACATTTTGTAATATTT
>CAWUTM010000098.1:0-5583 GCA_963925755.1 uncultured Sulfurimonas sp.
AGAAATCGCTTTAAATGATGAGTATTTTATTTCAAGAAAACTCTATCCCAATATAGACTTTTATTCAGGCGTAATTTTAACAGCCCTAAAAATTCCAACGTCAATGTTCACTCCAGTCTTTGTAATTGGTCGCACTGTTGGATGGATTACCCAGTGGATTGAATTCAAAAAAACAAAAGGAATGAAAATAGCAAGACCTAGGCAGCTCTATCTTGGAAAATAACCTTAGGATTATGTTTAAATATGTTAAAATCGAAAGATAAAATCATTTAGGTAGAAAATATGAATACAAAAAGTATAAATTTCAGAGTCATTACATTCTTTATAATGACCCTCGTAGTCTTAGGATTTGGTGTCGCTTATAGTGTGTCAAGTAGTGCGAATAAAGAAATACTAAAAACACGTATGGAACAAATGAGTTCTATTACCATAAGCAAATCACAACATATTCAAGATTATTTTAGAGAAATGAAGTACATCATATCTTCAAAAGCCTCAAACAGTGGTACCGTACAGCTACTATGGGACTTAGATGAAGCGCTAGAAGGTTTAGAAGAAAGTGACCTTGACATGGATCATGTTAAGCGCACTCTTATAAAGTACTATAAAGAGAGCTATACCGCAAATGTCAACTATGACTTAGTAGGCGCTCCTCAAAAAAGAGATTTAGAAAAATACCTTCCAAAATCCGACAAAGGGTTAATAGCACAGTATCTTTACATCGCTAAAAATCCGAATCCATATAATAAAAAAGAACTTTTCAAAATGAGTAGGTTATTTAAAAATGAATACTCCGATATTCATGTGCAGCAGCACCCTATTCTCGGTTCGATTTTAGAAGAATTTGGACGCAATGACATTTTTCTTGTTAACACAAGTGGGGATGTTATTTACAGTGCGCAAAAAAATTGTGACTTTGGTACAAACCTTTTAAATGGCGTTTATAAAGACTCTGGTTTAGCAAGAGCCTTTAAAAAGAGTATGAAAACAAAACGTGGGGATGTTGTGCTTGAAGATGTTTCCATTTATGAACCAAACTATAACAAGAAAGCCGCGTTTCTAGCTATGCCTATCTATTTTGGTGAAGACAATGAAGGAAGTATTATTTTTGAGCTTCCATTGTCTAAGATAAACGAAATAATAAACTTTAACAATGAATTTGACAAAGTTGGTCTTGGTGAGTCTGGAGAAGCACTTCTTGTTGGGTCAGACTATACTATGCGTAATGATAGTAGGTTTATTAGTAAAATCACAGAATTAGATATTGCTACAAAAAAATCAAATACTACTATAGGAAACTATAAAATAGACACTAAGTCTTCAAGAGACGCAATAGCCGGAAAGAGTAAAACGACCCAAGGCATAGATTATTTAGGCAACGATGCAATCTTATCGTATGCACCTATTAATGTTTACAATAATCAATGGGCGATTATAGTAAAAATAGATACTGATGAAGCACTACGTGATGCGAATAGTAACTTTACTATGGCCATTACTGGAACCGCGATTTTTATTATTTTAATGATTATCGTTTCTTTAATGGTAATAAAAGCACTCATCTTATCTAAACTAGAGACGCTACAAATAGCGACTCATGACCTTGCCAAAGGTGATGGTGACCTTACAAGAACAGTTGTTGTGCCTAAGGGTGATGAAATCGCTGACGTTGCGCATAATATAAATGAATTTATTGAAAAAGTGAGAGTTACAGTGTCTCAAGCTGCATCTACGTCTTCATCGAATATGCAAATAGCGAAGGATCTTTCACAAGCTTCTGTAGATATGAAATCTAAATCCAATGAAGAGAATATAATGCTACATGATTTAGCGGATGATGGAAATAACCTTCAATTAATTATAAGCACTTCAACCGAACAAGCAAAACAAACAAAAGAAAATATTGATAACACTGGCTCAACTTTAAGAGATGTAAATCAACAAATTATTAGCCTTACAAAAGAGATACAAAGCAGAAGTCACGATGAACTTGAACTTGCGCATAAACTAGAACAACTTAGTACTGAAACAGAAGCTGTAAAAAGTGTTTTAAGTGTTATATCTGATATTGCCGATCAAACAAACCTTCTTGCGCTAAACGCGGCTATTGAAGCTGCTCGAGCAGGTGAACATGGACGTGGTTTTGCTGTTGTTGCTGATGAAGTAAGAAAACTAGCAGAGAGAACGCAAAAATCACTTTCTGAAATAAACACAACAATTAGTATCATCACGCAATCGGTCAATGATGCTAGTAAAAGTATGTCTGATAATGCTCAAGCAATAGAAAAACTTTCTAAAACTGCAAATGAAACCGAACAAGATATAAGTTCAAGCGTAAACGCTATAGAAAAATCTATAACGGAAGTTGATGAAACTGTAACCGGTTACATAAAAAACTCTGAGACTATCGCTTCTATGATACGTAGATTACAAACTATTGAGAAACTCTCACAAACTAATCAAATTACTATTGATGAAATTTCAGGTATATCTTCTAACATAATGGATACAACCGTTAATCTAAACGACCTGCTAAATGAGTACAAAACATAAATAATCATCCCTTAAACAACTCTTTGATATAATTCCGAAAAATAATAGGTGCGCTCCTTTTGCACCTAAGAGAGAGAGTAAATCATGGTAACAGTACAAAACTTAACAATGCGTTATGGAAATAGAGTTCTATTTCAAGACATCAATCTTAAACTAGACCGTCATAAGCGTTATGGCTTAATCGGTGCGAATGGTGCAGGTAAAACAACTTTTCTTAACATTCTTTCTGGGAAAATTAATGAATTTGAAGGTGAAGTTGTTATCCCTAAAGCGAATAGAGTTGGTGTTTTAGGCCAAAATCAATTTGCGTTTGAAGATTACACTATAGCGGATGCTGTTCTTTATGGTAACAAGCGTTTATTCGATGCTATAAAAGAAAAAGAACTGCTTTACGCAACTGGTGACTTTGAAGATGACGCGGTAAATAACCGTCTTGCGGATTTAGAAGTTATTTCAGTTGAAGAAGATCCAACTTATGAGTACGATGTAAATATCGGTAAAATATTAGAAAATGTTGGTATCCCTGTTACTAAACATCAAGAACTTATGTCTACGCTAGACAGTGCTGATAAATTCAAGGTGCTACTTGCTCAAGTTCTTTATCCTAAGCCAGACGTACTATTTCTCGATGAGCCTACGAATAATCAAGATATCGAAACAATTACTTGGTTAGAGAACCAGCTTAAACGCCACGAGGGAACACTTGTAGTTATTTCTCACGATAGACACTTCCTAAACTCCGTTGTTACAAATATACTTGATGTTGATTATCAAAAAATCCGTGAGTTTACTGGTACGTATGATGACTGGTATATCGCGGCAAACGTAATGGCGAAACAGCTTGAATTAGACTCCGCAAAACAGCAAAAAGAAAAAGAAGAACTAGAGGCTTTTGTTCGTCGTTTCTCAGCAAACGCTTCTAAAGCGAAACAAGCGACATCTCGTCAAAGAAAACTTGACAAGATGGAATTTGACGATATCAAACCATCATCACGCCGTGACCCAAGTATCGTTTTCAAAGCTAAACGTTCAATGGGTGATGAAGTGCTTGACATCAAAAATATTTCTTTTTCTTATGGAGACAATGTAATATTTAATGACATTACTATAAAGTTTGAACCTGGCGAAAAAGTAGCGCTTATCGGTGGAAACGGTGTTGGTAAATCAACTCTATGTAAGATTATTATGGAAGAGATGAAACCTGACAGCGGTGAAGTTATATGGGGTGCTACTATTGAAAACTCATACTTTCCTCAAGATACTGCCGACATTATAGAAGGTGATGGTACGCTTTATGATTGGTTACGCGCATATGACCCTAAACGCGATATTGCTGAGATTAGAAACTGTCTTGGACGTATGCTTTTTAATGGCGAGCAACAAGAAAAAAGCGTAGTTAGTATCTCTGGTGGTGAAAAACACCGTATGATGCTAAGTAAAATGATGTTAGAAAATGGAAACTTTTTAGTACTTGACGAGCCTTCAAATCACCTTGACCTTGAGGCGATTATAGCTCTTGGAGAAGGTCTTTTAGAGTTTAAAGGCAATGTACTTTGTGTATCTCATGACCGTGAATTACTTGACGCATTCGCTTCTCGTATTATCGAGATTCAAGCTGATGGTTCTATTATAGACTTTAAAGGTTCTTATGAAGAGTTTGCTCAAGAAAGAGCTAGCGGAAAAATATAAATATTTATGAAGATTTATGAAGACTACCTCGGCTTAGGTATAGCCGGAAACTTCGCACTTCACCTAGCGCAAGCTGGTGAACTCGAAGATTTTAAAGATGTCATCACAGCTGATGAGGCTGCGCCTAAAGGATTATTTCCTTTTTACTTACCAAACTATACTCCCTCAAACGAAACTACAACAAGAACTCCAAAAGAAATTTTAACAACCTACCCTATTTGTGACGCTACGATAAAACTCCCAAGCACAGATGTAAATGTTCAAGCAGAACCAGAAGTTGGACTTGTTTGCGATATAAGTTATAAAGATGGTGAAGTGCTTTGCGTAACTCCCACTCATTTTGGAGCATATAACGACTGTTCTATTCGCATTGCCGGAGCCCAGAAGATAAGTGATAAAAAAAACTGGGGTGAATCATCTAAAGGCTACTCTAATACTCTTTTAAAAATTGATAAATTTCAAGCTGGCGGAGTTATGGACAATTACAGTATCTGTAGTTTCTTGCGTCGTGATTCAGAGCTCAACGCTTATGGAGAAGATGTAGAACTAAGTGGATATAGCTACTTCTATGAAACATTAACGGCATGGATAACAAACCAAATAAATACGCAAACAAATTTTGGTCCTCTAGAGCCAATAAACGAGTATATAAAAGCTTGTGACTATCCAACCAAGCTACTCATTAGTATCGGTGCCACGCGTTATACGGAGTACGGTGAAAGCACTTTTTTAAAAAGTGGAGATGAAGTCCTAGTTGTTATATATAATAATCAGCAATACACACGTGAGGATGTTAAAATAAAACTTCTAGAAGAAAATTACTCTAGTCCTAATCTTAGTGTTTTAGCCCAAAAGGTTTTATAAATGAAAATAGGTATTTATGAGCACTACAAAGGTCAAAGGTACGAAGTAATAGATACGCTTAGACATAGTGAAACAGAAGAATTAATGGTACTTTATCGTGCTCTCTATGGTGATCAAGGTTTATGGGCTAGACCATATACAATGTTTTTCCAAACTGTTCTTATTAACGATAAAGAAACACCGCGTTTTAAATATATTGGCGATGAAAATGAGTAGAGGTAAAAAGTTAGACCTTTTTATTGGTAGAGAAATTGAAAATGGTTGGGCAGAAGTGCAAACTCCTCGAAAATCTATAATTGCTGATGAAATTCTAGAACCACAAAAGCACTTTTTAGTATTTGCCAAAGAAAAACGCAGAGGTAAAACTGTAACACTTGTTGGAGTATTTCAACTAAGTAAAGAAGATGTTCAAAAATACCTCAAACTTCTCAAGAAAAAACTTGGTTGTGGCGGAAGCTATAAAGATGGTTTTATGGA
>CAWUTM010000099.1:0-3605 GCA_963925755.1 uncultured Sulfurimonas sp.
AATGGGGATGGTAAGAAGAATCGACACAATGAGCGAACGAGAGGCTTCATCTTTACTCTTACAAGTAAGCACTCTTTGCGTCATATCTTGATCAAGTCCAAACGCCGCTATGTTTAGGAGCAACCAACCACTTAAAAGACCGATAATGCTAAACTTGCCATCTAAAGAAGTGTCAATAAAAACAAGTTTATCGTTCGCGTTTAATATGCTTAAAATATCTACACCATCTAAAGAAAAGTAGAGATAAAACGCTACAACCAACCCCGCGCTTACGTAAGTTACCGCTTGGATGATATCGCTCAGTATTACAGACTTTACGCCACCAAAGTAAGTGTAAGCAAGTGCCCCAATAACTAAAATACAAATAGAAATTAACATATGAGAAAAGCTAATATCTAAAAATAAAATCATACTAATGGCTAACGCCGCAATGTAGAGCCTAGCCCCACTTGCCATAACCCGACCAACCAAAAACATAACGCCAGCTTGTTTCTTTGCCGACGCGCCATAGCGTTTCTCAAGTAACTCATAAACCGTAATCGCTTTCATCTCATAAAACTTAGGCACTAAGAACTTTGCTACGAATATCACACCCAAAAGTGAAGAGAAGTAAAAACCTATGAGCGTAAAGTTGTTAGAATATGAGAATTCAGGAACTCCCAAAAAAGTTGCGGCTGATTGAGAAGTGGCTAAGATTGAGATTGCCACGGCTAGCATTGGCATTGTGTTTGAAGCGGTAAAATACTCTCTACTAGAAGAGATTTTAGTGCGAGAAAAAAGGTAAGAGCTCACTCCTAAAATACTAAAGTAAGCTATAAATATCACCCAATCAAGTGAAGCAAAACTACTATTCATCTATAGCGCTTCTCACGTCATTCATAAACTTTACTCCAGGATCCGCCTTCTCGGTTCTATACCCTGCGTCTTTTTCAAGCCATAAGTCACTGTTTTCAAAATTTCTATACTCATGATGTCCCATGACGTTTTTTATACTTGGGTATTTTGCCTTTAAGTAGTTTACAAGCCATATATTCGCTCCAAGTTGAGCCTGAGTCAAGTCCTCTTTCTCATTTCCCTCTCCTCCACCATTCTCGATTCCTATACTAGAGTAGTTGTGCCCTATGACATGCCGAGCCATCCAGTTGTCTGGCATAAGTTGGTATATGGTTCCGTCGCGTTTAACTAAAAAATGAGCCGATACGTTGAGTGCTGAAGCCTTTGCTATATCTTCTCTATCACTATAAAGAAGCTCTGCATTTAAGCGCTCAAAACTTTTTTCAAAGTCCATAACGGCAGTCCAATGGAGAACTATGTTTGTTGGAATAATCTCGATGTTTTTTACACTCAAACCATAATGACTTTTGATGTATTCTCGCGTAAGTTCTTTGCGTTTGTCCGTAAAGACTATTGGTTTTTGCTTTATCATGTATTTACTATGTAGTTTGTCTATTCTAGCATTTGACTCTTGGATTCTTTTTATAGGTATCACACCTGATTTCACCTGAGTAAAGATACTGTTGACTAGTTTTTTCACACTCACATTCTCAAGCTGGTTTCCAAAAAGCAAGATATCCACTCCCGCGTTTATAGCCAATGTCACTCTTTCTTCTAATGTAAAGTGTTGTGATATAGCCCCCATCTGTAAATCATCACTGATGATAACACCCTCGTAACCCATCTCTTGGCGAAGCAACTCTGTGTTAAAACTATATGAGAGGGTTGCTGGATATTTCTCGTCAATATATTCGTTAAAAACATGCGCCGTCATAATTACGTCTACTTGTTTATCTTTTATAAGCATTTCATATGGCTCTAGTTCCCCAGGACTCCAAGTCTCACTCACGTCTACGAAACCTTTATGGGAATCTCCTAAAGAAGAACCATGCCCAGGAAAATGTTTTAATACAGAGATAACGTTATGTTTCTTTTGACTTTGTATCACTACTTTTGCGAACTTGCTCACCTCTGCTGGTTTTTCTCCAAAAGAGCGTTCAAGTCCAACTATTACTTTATTTTTTGGATTTACCGCCAAGTCTACAACTGGGGCAAAGTTCATAGTGATACCCGCAACTTCTAGCATACTTGATTGTTTGTCATATATATTTACAATTGCGTACTCATTCATCTGAGAAACTCTAAACGCAGACTCAATCTCTTCAAATCCATACTTAGGCTTGAGACGTGCGACTTTTCCACCCTCTTGGTCGACACTTATAAATAGCTCTTGATTTGAGAACTTTTTTAAGTCACTTGTGAGTTTTGCAAGTTGCTCTGGCGAAGAGATATTTTTAGTTTTATTTCTATCTTTATAAAACTTATCAAAAAGAATGACTCCCCCTAGCTCATACTCATTTATATCTTTAACAATTTGAGAATCTTTGGTAATACTACTCTCATCAAAACCAACGAAAAGCATATGTCCTATCATCTTTTTAAGAGTGTCATCGTTAATCTCTTTGGCGTGAAGCACGAGTAAAAATGTAAAAAATAGTAAAAAATGTTTCATATATTTTCCTTTAAGTATTTATAATTTTATTTATGGCGTCTATTTTATCAAATATTAGCGCTTTTGTTTTCTCTTTAGTAATTAGTGTTGGCTCAAAATGATCGCTGAGTACTTTTAAAATATACGCATTTTTAATAGCCGGATTATGCGCGACTGCGTCATAGAAACCATACGCTTCCATATCTACAAGCTCGTAAGCCTCTCGCGTCATTTCCTCATCAAGCGTATGTATCTGTTTTTTATTCTCTTTTAGAGTATATTTTATGCCCGCATAAGTAATACTTCCAACTTCAAGAAGCATACCAATTTCATAGTTTTTATCGCCACCACAAATACCAACATTCAGATAAACATCATCATCTGTAATATCATAGTGATTTATAAATGTTTGAGTCGCATCTCTCGAAAAGCCCACTCCTATGCCACTTACTATAAGTTTTATTGTAGCGTTTGAGAAAACTAAAAACCCACCAAGTCTTGACTTTTGAAGTTTATATTTATCTACAAACGCTTGTGCTTCACTTTTTAACGCGACTATTATATATATCAACTGAATATCCATATTATATTATTTTTGTGGTACTATAAAAGAAAAATTATAGGATTATCACGATGCCAATCACAAATCCCAACTACTCAGAGCTCAATCATGAAGAAATGGCAGCTTCTATTGGTCTTAAAGCAAAACACATACCTATGTTAGTGGATAGTTTTTTAGAAGAGACTGGACCAATTTTAGAAAATTTAACATCGGCTATCGCTTCTGCTGATTATACTGCCATTAAATCATTGGCGCACTCTATAAAAGGAAGTGCTGGAAACCTTCGTTTTAATGAAGTTTATGAAATGTGTAAAGAGATGGAACTCGCAGCAAGTGAATCAGACACTTCGTTTGACTATAGTGCTTATCTTACAGCCATAAAAAGTGCAGTTGCGACAATTACTCTTTAGCACTTTGAATTAGAATAATTTTTAGATATACTTTCAGTTCTCTTCTTTAGACCTGTGCAATGGTTCCTTGAGATAATGTGTCAGGGTAGGAATACAGCAGCACACCTTTAGCTACTATGTGCCGCAGGTATCTGGAGAAGAGTCTTCA
>CAWUTM010000100.1:0-13704 GCA_963925755.1 uncultured Sulfurimonas sp.
ATTTGTTTAGCGCAAAGTTTGGAAAGTTAAATGGGATGTTGAGTTTAGACTTTGGTTTATAGTTTAAATCACCATCATCCGCAAAATCGCCAACCATTAAAAGACATTTTCCAAGGTTCTCATCGTGGGCTAGACAATCTATCCAAGCGACAGAATAAGGCAAGTGTTTATACTCTTCAAACGCGGCAAAAGTCTCTTTGAGGTTTTTTGTTTTTATGGTCGTTTAACGGATGAACTGAGAGTTTATTTTTTTAAGAGTGATCTTCGCGGTTAAAATAACACCAGTTAGTCCCATTCCCCCACAAGTAGCAAGAAAAAGTTCATCACCTTTTTTCGCACTTTTTATTTCACCATCCGCCATCATGATAGTGAACTCTTCTAGACATTCACTAAAACAACCCTCTATGTGATGGTTCTTCCCATGAATGTCAGAAGCTATCGCGCCACCGACCGTTATGAGTTTAGTTCCAGGCGTTACTTTTAAAAACCAGCCATGCTTTACTACAGACTCCAAAATATCACTTAAAAGAGCGCCTGAACGAACTTCTAAAACACCATCTATCTCGTCGAAATCTAAAAAGTAGTCGTAAGGTTTTGTGTGAATGATATTATCGCTAATTGCACTGTCACCATAGCTTCGTCCATTGCCAAACGCGATGAAGTCCCCATCAGTTGATAGTTTCTCTTTTAGACTTTTAATATCTAGTAGTTTATGCACGCTGTTTTGCGTACGAGGATAGTTTCCCCAGCTTATTAAACTCAAAAGTTAATCCTTAAACACAAATTTTTTATCTAAGTTATACTTTACAATATAACCAATAAATAGACCAATAAGTCCACCTACATACTTGGCGTATTCACTCTCAAAAAGAGCGTCGAAACCAATCTCAAAACCCCAAAATATAAAGGTTGTAAGCACTCCCATAAGTGAGTAGAGAAAGAACTTCTTTCCATCATCTTTTTTACTTTTTGTCTCATGAAAAAAGATGTACTTTTTATCTAAAACATATTTTAATACAAGTCCCGCAAGTGTTCCTATAAACATAGCAACATAGAGTGCTAAATAACCATCATAAACAAAAAAGCTAAGAAATTGAAATCCTAAGTTTGTTATGGTTGAAATAACAGCAAAAACAACATACCAAAAAGCTATCATATAAACTTCACAACCGCTACAAAACTAAGTAACCAAAGTAAAATACTTACCTGCATAAATCGGTCGTTGAGAACTATTTTTGTAGGACTCGAACTTTTTTCTTCTACAAAGGTTATCTGCATGTATCTAAAGATAGCAATGATAACAAAAAACGTCGTTAAAAATAGATGTTCACTCCCAATTCGAGAAATAACTTCCGCTGAGACTGTGTACTGCAAGTAACTCACTATAACAACTCCAGCCATGAGAACCATCGCCGCGTTTACAAATTCTAAGTTATATCCATCTATGTTCTTTCTCGTCTCTTTTCCTGCGAGTGATAACAGAACGTCGTCACGGCGTTTAGCAAGTGCTAAAAAGATAGCGAGTAAAAACGTGATGATGATTATCCACACAGAAAGAGGGGTGTCTGTAACAAGAGACCCCGCAAATAAACGCAGCACAAAACCAGTACTGATTATAAATATATCTACAATGGCAATGTGTTTGAGTTTTAAAGAATAAGCAATGTTTAACAGAAAATATATTCCAAGTACAAAGAACAGAGGAGGACTAAAGATAAACGCGACTGCCAAAACGGTTAGCGATAGAATAGAGAAGAGTAGTTGCGCGGTTTTTTTAGAAATAGCTCCGCTTGCAAGAGGACGATTTTTTTTAGAAGGGTGTTTTTTATCTTCCTCAATGTCCATATAATCGTTAAAGATATATATACTACTCGCTAATAGCGAGAAGAGAATAAACGCGACACCGGCGTTTAAAAAGGCATTCTGACTAAAGTTAAACGCGAAAACTAAAGGCGCAAAAATAAAGATGTTTTTAACATACTGGTGTGGTCTTAAAAGTGTAATTATATTTCTCATTTACTGCTCTTGTTTATTGGGTCTGAGACTCTATAGGTATAAAAAGTTCTGTTTTTACAAACTTCATAAGTATCGAGGAGTTCTACATTTTTATACATGGTTTTTAGAAGGTCGTCGCGTTTAACATTTCGAGAGAGAACAAGTCCATTTTTATGGTAGTAGTCATCACGAACCATATCATAGTATGAAAAACGCGATGGAATTCCTACGTCTGTTTTTGGATGACCTGGAAGATAGTACTTGAGATAAGCCGCCGTTGTAAGGTGCGCACCATAAATGTGGTCGCCTTCTTTTAAGTGAGTCGCAAAACGCTCAACTATCTCTTGTGGTTTGTACATAAAACGCTGTAGTTCGGGAAGATGAGTAATCATCGCGATGCGCACAATGATTGTGAAAAACAAGGCTACGCTAAGTCCAAGAATAAAAGTCTTTTTGAGGGAATACTTTCTTATGATGATGGAGAGAAGTATAGTTCCTCCAATGTAAGCCGGCGCGCCATAGTTGGGAGCCATACTCACGTAAAAGCTTTTGTAAAGAAAAAAGAGAAGTATTCCAACCGTCATAAGCGCTATGAAAAAAAGTTTTTCATCTTTAAAGTAAAGTTTGTCTTTTGCAAGAAAGAAAAATAGCACGGCTGTGAAAATAGGAGTGAAAACACCAAACTGAGCACCGAAGAACTCGAGGATAAGCCAAGGCTGTATGTTGAAGTCGTCCGTAGAACCATGGTCTATTTGAAACAAAAAGCTTATCCATTCATGTTGGTAGTTCCAGTAAAGCATAGGAGCTATCACTAAAAGAGAGATGAATATAGAAAGGTACATGTATGGGTTTAAGAATTGCTCACGGCGTTTAATAAGTAAAAATAGCAGTAAGGACATTATAAATAAAATAGCCGAGTATTTACTTATCATCATAAGACCTAAAAAGAGTCCTGTTAGAACATAGTCCCTAAGTTTTCCCTCAAATATAGCCTTGTATGAGTAGTATAAAGAGAGTGTCCAAAAGAGGTTTAGTGGCGTATCTGGCGTGGTGAAAATATATCCAGCATGAGTAAGAAGCACGGAGAGAAAAATGATGACCGCGTTTAAGGCGGTTTTTTCATCACTGAGTTTAGAGGTTAATTTAAAAATATAAAGAGATGAGATACTAATGGCAAATACATTTGATAGCCTAACTCCCCACTCGGATTCTGAGATGAAGTTAGTCAGATAAATAAAATATGCAACCATAGGAGGGTGGTCATAGTAACCAGTTTTAAGATCATGACTCCACATCCAGTAGTACGCTTCATCCCCATGGAGAGGTAAAAAAGCATTGTAGATGAGTGCAAAAAAAGCTAATAGTAGAATGAGGAAATAAGCACTGATTTTAGGGTTTTGGTAAAGTTTGTTTATCATAGAATTAAGTTCTTCCCTAAAGTTTATTTCTCTTATTATACAATTAAAATTCAGTCAGTAGATTTAAAAAATGAAAAAATAGAAAAGTTGACAGATATAGAGCCGATTCTAACACGATAAAGTAGTATTTATAATATAATACCGATGAAATTTTTACAAAGGTATTTTATTTATGAATAGCATTAGCTTTCTTGTTAAACTTTTTTTACTGTTTATTCTTCTTATTGAGACATTTAGAACCATTTTTGTGGTTTACTATTGGGATAAACTTCAAGTTGCCGTCTCTCCTTTAAAAGAGACATGGCTTTCTTATGTAAACGCGATCAGTTTAGATATAGCGACTGCCTCGATTTTAGTGGTTATTCCATGGCTATTGCTGAGTATAAACACTCTTCTTTACTCGCGTTTGATTAAAGTGTTTTTATTTATATATACATTAATTGTTATCGTTTTTTCAACATTTATATATATTGCGGAACTTGGAATATATAATGAATGGGAAGAAAAACCCACTTTTAAAATCTTTACTTATCTTAAGCATCCCGATGAAGCAATAGCTTCAAACCCTTTAGTTTATACACTTATACTTAGCACTATTTTAATCATTGCACTTTGGATCTTTTATAAACTGACTCGTCGCGTTTACGGTAGTTATAACTTAAATGTAAAAAGAAACTATAAAGTGACGGCTTTTTTTATTTTAGTCTTGCCAATAGCTATATTTTTAGGGGCTCGTGGCGGTACAAAAGAGATACCAATCTCACAAAGCAGTGTCTATTTCTCAAAACACAAGGTTTATAATGATGTTGCAATAAGTTCTGTATATAATTTTTTGCACAGTATCACAGAAAACCAGGCAATACTCGATGGAAAAAATAGTTATAAAATAGAACTCGATGAGAAGAAAAAAGAGATGATTCTTAAGGAATTGATGGCAACCGACCCCGAGTGTAAAAGTGAAAAAATCTTAACAACGTCGCGTCCAAACATTGTTTTAGTTATTTGGGAAAGCCTAGCTGGTGATTTTATTAAGAACGAGAAATATCAAAAAGTTATTCCAAATATGATGAGTATGTCTAAAGAGGGCATTTTATTTACAAAAGCATACTCCTCCGCAACTCTTTCACATGAGGGCTTACCATCCATACTTTCTGGATGGCCCGCACTAGCTGGAGCATACATAACAAACCTTCCTTCAAAATTTTATAAGCTTCCATTTTTGACACAAAACCTCAAAGAAGAGGGTTATAAAACGATGTTTTTGTATGGTGGACAGCTTCGATATGGGAACTTGACGTCATACATGTATGGTAATGGTTTTGACATTATAGAAGAAAACTCAGATATACAGATGAGTGATGATACCGAAGGTGTGCTTGGATTTCATGATGGGGATATGTTGGAATATCTAGAGGTAAAAACTTCCGAGCTTAAAGAACCATTTTTTAGTTCCCTCTTTACTGTGAGCTCGCACTCTCCATATGACCAGCCGATGGAAGACGTTATAGAATGGGGTGGATCAGACAAGGGCTACTTAAACTCGGTTTATTACACAGATAAATCAGTCGGTGAGTTTATAAATAGCGCTAAGAAAAAACCTTGGTATAAAAATACGCTTTTTATTTTTGTGGCCGACCATTCTCACCATACCCCACGGGCTTGGAGTAGGGCGGATAAAAATTGGCATCATATACCAATGCTCTTTTATGGGGATGTCATAAAAGAAAAGTATAGAGGTGTTTCTATTGACAAAATAGTTTCTCAGCGAGATATTCCGGCAACACTGCTTTCTCAATTAGATATAGATCATAGTAAGTTCGAGTGGAGTAGAGATGTTCTTTGCACGGAGTATAAAGAAAACGCATATATTATGAATAAAAATGGTTTTGGACTCATAACGAATGAGGGTAGTTTGACTTATGACTTAAAAGAAAATCGAGTTGTCTATGAAGATATGAATAGCTCTGGTTTAAGACTAAAGGGTAATGTTTACATGGAGAAGCTACTTCAAACATACTTAGACTATTAAGAAAAATAATATTTATTGTGGTATTATAAGGAAATTATAATTTTGTATAAGGTTTTTAAATGGATTTAGGTACGGTCATTGGTATAGTTTTAATTATGGTTCTTCTGATGGGGGCCATGACTATGGGTGTTGGTGTTGGAGCATATATAGATATTCCCTCAGTTCTCATCGTTGTTGGTGGTAGTATCGGGGCATTGATGGTTTCTTTTAAACCATCACAAATGAAGTCCTTTTCGAAGATCTTTATGAAAGCTATTAAGCCGGGAGAAGAAGATACGGGAGAGCTTATTAAAAAGCTTATAGAATTTGCGACTAAAGCTAGAAAAGATGGTATTCTCGCACTTGAAGGTGATGTGAATGCTGAAGAAAACGAGTTTTTAAAAAAAGGTCTTTCTATGGCGATAGATGGAAGCGAGCCTGATA
This sequence comes from uncultured Sulfurimonas sp., assembly GCA_963925755.1. Lineage (GTDB taxonomy): Bacteria > Campylobacterota > Campylobacteria > Campylobacterales > Sulfurimonadaceae > Sulfurimonas. The sequence continues at coordinate 5,866 of CAWUTM010000100.1, forward strand.
CTATCCGTGAGCTTTTAGAGATAGAACTAGAGCAGACAAGCTCAAGACATAAGGTAAACGGTGGTATTTTTAAGGAGTGGGCTGGACTTGCTGGAGCAATGGGTATGGTTGGTACGCTTATTGGTCTTGTCGCGATGCTGTTAAATATGGCTGACCCTTCAGCAATTGGTCCATCAATGGCAGTTGCCTTACTTACTACGATGTATGGTGCGATTATTGGAAATGTGTTTGGAACGCCAATCTATAATATTTTACGTATTAGAAATGATGAAGAAAGTATGATAAGAGAGATGATTATCTCTGGAATTATGTCTATCCAATCAGGTGATGCTCCACGTGTGCTTGAGGCAAAACTTCTCGCTTACTTAGCGCCAAATGACCGTGTTAGTCAGTTTGATTAAAAAGAAGATATAGATGGCTAAAACTAAATGTCCGGACTGTCCAGAATGTCTGCCAGGGTGGCTTGCTGCATTTGGAGACTTGATGTCTCTTCTCTTATGTTTCTTTGTGTTACTTCTTTCTATGAGTAGTATGGATGCAAAAAAAATCTCTGAAGCTATTGGTTCCCTCTCTGGTGCCATGAGTGTTTTAGAGGGTGGAACGCAAACCGAAATTTCAAAAAAACGTATTCAAGAAGCGACACCTATTGAGGCTCAAGATGAGACAAGTGAAGTTGTAAACCGCGTACAGCAAGCTGCTGGTGATGCGAATGAGATGATGGAACAAGGTCAAGGTCCTGCCATCTCCGTAGAAGAGGCTCAAGAAGGCTTTGTTATAGAACTTCCCGCAGCACTTTTATTTAAACCTGGAAGTGCCACTATTGAAAACCAAGACACACTTCTTTTTCTTAAACGTATAGCTTTAATTATAGAAGAATTGCCGAATGAGATGCAAGTAAGTGTTCAAGGTCATACTGACAATTCTGGACCAGGAGCAAATAGTCCATTTAAAGATAACTGGGAACTTTCAACCGCTCGTGCTATCTCTGTTTTACACGAACTGCTTTTAGACGGTGTAGAACCTCAAAGAATAAGTGCTTCTGGATATGCGGAGCATAAACCAATATCAACAAATGTAACGGAAAGTGGACGCGAGAAAAATCGTCGCGTTGAGCTTCATTTCTTTGGTAAAAAGAATGAAAATGATGTAAAAATAGACACTTCGGTTCTCGATAAGAATACAGTTAAATAATGATTAAAGTAATTCTACTTCTTCTATCTTTAGCTTCACTCCTTGGTGGAGCGGAAAGTGTGACTATTCCTACGATGAATTTTGAGTTGTCCGCTCCTAGCTCACCACAACAGCTAGTATCGTCACTCAATGTTTTAGTGCTTTTAACACTCCTTTTTCTAGCACCTTCTATGATATTAGTTATGACTACTTTCACACGTTTTGTTATAGTTTTAGGATTTTTACGTCAGGCTATGGGAACACAGCAGGTACCTCCCACTCAGCTTCTTGTAATGCTTGCTCTGATTTTAACATTTTTTGTGATGGAGCCTATTGGTACAAAAGCTTACGAAAGTGGAATTAAGCCATATATAGCCGAAGAGATAGGATATGAAGAAGCATTTGCTAAAAGTGTATTGCCTTTTAAAAACTTTATGATTAGAAATACAAGAGAAAAAGATTTAGCGCTTTTTTTCCGTATTAGAAAGATGGAAAACCCTGCAACTGTTGCCGATGTTCCTCTTTCTATCATCATTCCAGCTTTTGTAATAAGTGAAATGAAAACGGCGTTTGAAATAGGCTTTTTAATATTTTTACCATTTCTCGTTATAGATATGGTTGTCGCGTCTATTTTGATGTCTATGGGTATGATGATGCTCCCCCCTGTTATGATATCTCTTCCATTTAAAATACTTGTTTTTGTCCTCATTGATGGGTGGACTCTTCTTATTGGTAACCTTATAGCGAGTATAAAATGATATGTAAACATTTTGGAGAGTGTGGCGCTTGTCGCCTTTATGAAACGGGATATGATGGACAGTTAAATGAGAAACTCTTACTTAACCAAGAGAGGTTTTTACCTTTTTACAAGGGTAATATAACACTCTTTACTTCACCCCAAGATCACTACCGTTCTCGTAGTGAGTTTAAACTTTGGCATGATGGTGATGATATCCGTTACGCAATGAACCATATAGATAAAAAAAATGTTGTTTTCATCGAAGAGTGTCCTCAAGTAAATGAGCATATAGCGGCATTAATGCCAAAGCTCCTTAAAAGCATAGAAGAAAAAAAGATAGGCTTTAAACTCTTTGGAGTTGATTTTTTGAGTTCAAGCAGTGGAGAAATTGTTATTTCTCTTTTATATCATAGAAGATTAGATGATGAGTGGCAGCTTCTTGCTACCCAAATATCCAAAGAACTTGGAATTTATATTATTGGACGCTCTCGTAAACAAAAACTAACTATAGGTCAAGACTATATAACTGAGACTCTTAACATAGATGAGAGTAGCTATAAGTTTAATTATATAGAAAATAGCTTTACACAACCAAATCCAAGAGTTAATGAGAAAATGCTTGCATGGGCAATAGATAAGTTTTCAAGTACAAAAGGCGATTTACTTGAACTTTACTGTGGCGCAGGAAATTTCACTATACCATTTGCAAAACTTTTTGATAAAGTTTTAGCTACGGAAATAGCAAAATCATCCATAAACGCCGCTAAAGAAAATATGCTCTTAAATGATGTGACAAATATAGAATTTGTGCGTATGAGTGTTGAAGAGTTTGTTGGTGCGCTTGATGGAGTACGAGAGTTTAGACGCATGAAAGATATCGATATAAACAACTATAACATTAATACTATCTTCGTGGATCCTCCTCGTAGCGGTATGGATGAAGCATCATGTAAGTTCGCTTCTAGGTATGAGCACATACTCTATATATCTTGCAACCCTGAGACTTTAGTGAGAGATTTAGATATACTAAGCCAAACTCATGAAGTTGAAGATATGGCACTTTTTGATCAGTTTCCATATACTCACCATGTAGAAGTGGGTGTAAAGTTAATAAAAAAAGGGAATTCATGAAATTTTTACTTATATTTATATTTGTAGTTATTAACTGCTTACATGCGAATGAAATGCAGAGAATAGAATCTATAGTTAAAGATATTAGTGAACTTAGAGCTAAGTATACAGCTTCCCAAAAAGAACTTTCAAAAGAAAAAAATAAAAATAAAAGTCTCAAGTTAAAACTCAAAAAAGCAAAGACACAAACAAAAAATGAAAATGTGCTAGAGTGTGTGCCCGAAAAGATTATTGTAGCAAAGGTTGTTATTAAAAGTATAGAAGAAGATAATGAATTTCCAGAACTTCAAATGAAGAGTGATGAAAAAATAGAGATTTTTAAAGCAAGCTCATTTCGCTTGAAAAATGAGGCTCTAATCTATGATGCGATTAGTGGAAACGCGATTAATAAGTGGGTAGCTAAAACATCATTTACATCAAACCAACAAACAAAAAGATGGATGAAGGTTACTGGTTACTTTATAGAAAAAGTCTGGACTAAAGCTGTCATAGATATGTGGATAGAGAGAGCGGACATCATTAACAGAGATAAGAAGTAACTCGACATTATGAAAAAAATTTTAATAATAAGCAACGGTAGAGTAGGTGAACATTTCATAAAAAGAGTAATCGATACCTACACTAGCGAAAATATATACTATATCGTCCAGTTAAAAGCAAAAAAATATGAAGATATCAATCCTGCCCGTTTTAAGTTTTATGAGTTTGATCCAACAAGTTTGTATAAACTAGCAAATCTTTTAAAGATGGAGTTTATTCAAGTTTTTATTGTTATGGATAATCAAGTAGATGTTGAAAATAGTATTAAAAATATACGTACAATCAAAAAACAGATACGTATCATTGTCTTAAATCAGTGGAATATAGAAAATGAAGATGCAAATGTGGTACTTATAAATTCAAATGAAATAGTATCTTCACGTTTTTTAGACTATATGCCAAACGTACCCGTAATCGCTCAAAATGTTGGTCTAGGCGAGGGCGAAATAATGGAAGTCCTTGTTCCTTTTGGAAGTTCTTTTGTTTATAGACATATAGGTGTTATAGAGCAGAATAATTGGCGGATAGTTGCTCTTTATAGAAACAGAAAACTCATAATGCCATCTCGTAGACGTATGATACAACCAAATGATTTACTTGTACTCATTGGAGAACCTGCTGTTTTAAAGTCTGTTTATAAGTCTATAAAACGCGAGCTTGGACAATTTCCCGAACCTTTTGGAACAAATCTTCTTCTTTATATAGATATGAATATAGTGAAGCACTCAACCATTAAAGAATTAGTTCGTCGCTCAATTTATGCTCATAAACAGTTTAGCCATGACTTGGTGATTAAAGTAACTAACCCTTCTTGCTTAGAACTTTTACAGTATATTAAAGAGCAAAGAAGTATGAATATTATTGTCAAAATAGACTATGATGATGGTGATTTAAAAAATAAATTTCATCATGATATTAAATATTATCATGTTGGATTAGTTATAGTCTCACGTGAAATGTTTAGTGACTACTATGTTAGAAAAGCTCTCTATGAGGCACATGTTCCTGTAATGAAACTTGCAAACCGCAGTTTTTCAACAATCAAAGACGCTTGCTTGATTCTTTCTGGAAATAGAGACTTGGAAAAAGTCTCTTCAACTGTTTTTGATATCTCCGAACAGATGAATTTTCATATTGAACTTTATAACTATATGCATGAATTTCAAGATGAGAAAGAACAAGTTATTGAACATTACTACACTCTTTCAACTATCTTCTCTAAGACTATTAAAGTACATAAAGAGAATGAAAATCCTCTACGAATCCTTAAAGAAAAAGAGAATTTTGTACATATCTTACCTTTTACAAAGAAGCTAACAGAACGAAAAATATACTCCTTCTTCTCTATAGACAGTGAAAGACTTTACTATAAACTAGATGATTATCATCAAATATTTATACCCGTTCAGGTGTGATTTAGCAGTTTTTTAGTAAAAATAAAGTATTATCTAAGATATTATAAATTTTGGATAAATTATGCAAGTACACATTCCCCTCAAGCAAGTAGTAGACAATTCATACGACATAACAATAGACACTTTGCAAGAAGTACATTACGATACAAAAGTTGCGATTATAACCAACCCAAAAGTCGCAGGACTCCATCTTGGATATTTACTTTCAAAGGTAAGCGCTAAAGAACTTTACATTATTACAGTTCCTGATGGAGAAGAGTACAAAAACCAAGACTCTATAAATACTATTATGGAGTCTCTTTTTAACCATAAATTTAACCGAAAATCACTACTTATCGCCTTTGGCGGTGGTGTTATAGGTGATATGACAGGGTATGCCGCAAGTATTTATCAGCGTGGAATTGATTTTGTTCAAGTTCCAACGACACTGCTTTCTCAAGTTGATGCTAGCGTTGGTGGGAAGACAGGGATGAATAACTCGTATGGAAAGAACCTTATAGGTGCATTTCATCAACCTATTGCTGTAAATATAGATCCTCATTTTTTAACAACACTCCCTTCTCGTGAGTTTGGAGCTGGAATTGCTGAAATAGTGAAAATGGCAGTAACTTTTGATAAAGAATTTTTTGACTTCTTGCTCACGGCCGACCTCAAAGATACTCAAGTACTTCATGAGGTTATTAAACAAGCTGTTAGAACTAAAGCGGATGTTGTAGCTCAGGATGAAAAAGAAAATGGCATTCGCGCAGCGCTAAACTACGGACATACTTTTGGACATGTAGTGGAAAACGAAACAAAGTATAAGAAGTATCTTCATGGAGAGGCCGTTGCTATAGGCATGGTTATGGCAAATGAGACATCTGTAAAGATGGGTTTAATGACCGAATTAGAAGCAAATAGTATTAAAGAGCTATTGCAAAAGTATAATCTCCCAACAGCTTATAAAATAGAAAATAGTGAAAGTTTTTACGAGACATTTTTCTTGGATAAGAAAAGTTCAGACAGCACGGTTACTTTTATTATTCCTGTTGGAATTGGTGGCGTTAAAATAACGGATGAATGTGAAAAATCTTTAGTTATGTCTGTTTTAGACTCCTTTGGAGAATGTTAATATGAAAGTACTATTTGTATTTCTTCTTGTTTTACTGATAAACACCACTCTTTTTGGTATAGAAAAAAATGAGATGGAAGCTATATCCGCATCGGATACAAAACTAGAGACAATGCAACTTATCGAAGAGTATCAGAAAAAAATAGCGATGTTTGAAAAAGAGATATCTTCTGAAAATACATGGATAAAAAGTTATGCGTCATACCTAACATCTGTAGATGTAAAAAACAACCTTATTAAGATTAGAAAGCGAAAAAATTATTTAAAAAGATATGCAAAGACAACAAGTGACAAAGATGAACTCAATGCCCTTATAACAAAAGAGAATATTCTCTCATCTCAGGTTGAAAAACTTAAAGGTACAAGTAGTGCGCCATTTTCAGAGCTTATCACTCCTCCAGTAATAGAAGAGATGGAGAAAATTACAAATCCTTTTGACATCTTTACAGGGTTTTCAGTTATAAAAACCATGGATGTTAATTTTGAAGAGTATAAATTAAAACGTGATCACCTAGATACTATTATTGTCCTTTTGATTAAAGAAAATGAAATATATAAGAAATTGCAAGAGATAGATAAAGAAAATGATTATACTGAGATTAGAAAATATAAACAGGTACAGTTAGAAAGATTTGAAACAGCACTAGATACTATTAATGTAACACTAGATGTGTATCAACAAAGACTTGAAATTGTTGAAGTTGGTATAAATAAAGGAATAGAAAAACAAGTATATAGACTTGTTAAGATTGGTATAGTTATTTTATTTGTCGTTCTTTTCTTTTTTCTCATTAAGCTTGTAATTAAGCGATATATTACAGATAATGAACGTTTTTATATGGCAAATAAAATTCTTACATTTACAAACTTTATCATTATTATATTAATCCTCTTTTTCAACTATATTGAAAATGCAAGTTACCTTGTGACTATTTTAGGTTTTGCATCGGCTGGTATCGCCATCGCCATGAAAGACCTTTTTATGAGTATGCTTGGATGGCTCGTTATCGTTATAGGTGGAAGTTTTCATGTTGGTGATAGAATTCGCGTTGATATGGATGGTATGAAGTATGTTGGAGATATCATGGATATTTCACTTCTTCGTATGACATTATTTGAAGATATAACACTTACTTCTATCTTAGATAATAGACGAGCCGGTAGAATAATAATGGTGCCAAATAATTATGTTTTTACTAAGATGATAGCCAACTATACACATAGTTCACTCAAGACCGTATGGGATGGGGTAAGTATAACTATCACTTTTGATTCCAATCATAAAAAAGCGATGCATATAGCAAAAGAAGCCGCTAAAAAGTTTTCAAAAGGTTATACCGACATTACAAGAAAACAATTAAATAAACTAAGAGAACATTACAGTCTTAAAAATACCAATGTTGAACCAAGAGTATACTCTTTCATCAAGGAGAATGGAGTAGATATAGAAGCCTGGTATCTTACGAATGCTTATGCAACATTGACTTTACGAAGTGTTATTTCACTTGAAATAGTTGACGCTTTTAATAAAGAGGATGATATTACAATAGCATATCCAACACAGAGACTTTTTATGCAAAACCAAGAAAAGCCCATACCTCCTTTGAATGAAAATGAGTTAGTGAAATGATGAAAAAAAAGGTTTACTTTAAGACTTTCGGGTGTCGTACAAATATCTATGACTCTCAGGTAATGATGAGTTCCATGAAAGAGTATGATATTACTGAAAATGA
>CAWUTM010000101.1:0-3484 GCA_963925755.1 uncultured Sulfurimonas sp.
AAACCAAGATGATTTCATCGTTGATGAGATAGTAAAAGAGTTTAAGGGTAGTGGAAATTTCACTATTTTACAGATAAAAAAAGTTGAGATTACTACCTGGGATATGATAGCGGCATTTGCTGATTTTCTTAACATAAACGCGGAGAAGATAGGTTACGGGGGACTTAAAGATAAGCATGCGACAACTACGCAGTATATCTCTATAGAGTCTAGATATGAAAAAGAGCTCAAAAAATTTAAACATCCACAGATAAAGATAATTAGATGGGCAAGGGATTCTCACTCTATTCGTATGGGAGATTTGGTAGGAAATAGATTTCGTATAAATCTTTTTGAAATAGATCAAATTCAAGCAGGTCAGATTGAAAAGCTTGCTAGAAAAAGTGAAAAACTTGGCCTTCCAAACTACTTTGGTTATCAGCGTTTTGGTCGTGATGAAGACTCTGTTGAACAGGCTAAAAAGATGATAGCTGGGGATATTCACATAGAAGACTCGAAAATCAAAAAGTTTTTAATCTCAATATACCAAAGTGACCGTTTTAACCAATGGTTATGCGAACGTGTGACTATGAGTAGAGAAAAAAATGATGGAAAGTTTCTTCTTTTAGATGGGGACTTATATCAAGATAAAGATGGGAAATTGTTTACTCCAAAGACACCGCAAGAAAAAGACTTCCAAGCAAAAAAAGTAGTGCCTACGGGACTTCTTTGTGGTCGTGGCGTTTACAGATCACGCGATGTTGCCGGTGAAATAGAATCAAAGTACGATGATGGGTTTTTATATGAAAAAGGTCTTAGACGCGCGGCGATTATATTTCCAAAAGACATTGAAATGAAATATGATAACAAGTTTGATAAAATGAGTATCGCGTTTACTCTTCCAAAAGGTTCTTACGCAACCGTATTTTTAGAAAACATTGCCTCTAAAATGTTTAAAGCTAAGAAGATAAAAACGAAACCTCAAAAAGACAATAGACCTCAAAAGGCACTTGGTAAGTCGGCATTTTAGTTTTTACTACCATTCCTCTTGATTATTTAACTCTGAATCATCATAGGGGTCCATATGTATGAGTACGTGTGTTTTTTTGTTTTTAAAGTGATTTTGAAGTTCAAGCTCAATCTTATCTGAAATAATATGTGCATCAAAAAGAGATATGCTTACATTAAAAACAGCATGAACAGAAATAAATATATGTGAGCCCGCTTCTCTTGTTTGAAGAAAATGGTAGTTCTTAATAACGGGCTCATTCTCTAAAATCTTTTTTATGCTATTTACGTCCTTTTCATCCAAAGCCGCGTCTAGAAGCATCATTAGCCCCTCTTTTATGATAGGAAGAGCAGAATAAATCATATAAATAGCAATGGCAATACCGAGTATGGGGTCGATTAGTTGCTCTGCCGTGTAGTGAATAGCAGCTAGAGCAAAAAGAACCGCTCCGTTAGAGAAGAGGTCTGTTTTGTAGTGAAGCGCATCTGCACGTATAACCATGTTATTTGTTTTCTTTGCAACATAGTTTAAAAACAAAACTAAAAATGCGGTGATAATAAAAGATGCGACCATAACATAGATGCTCTCACTCATATGTGAAATAACTTTAGGGTTCATTATCTTAGAAATTGCTTCATAGAGTATAAATAGGGCAGACATCGAAATGACGGTACCTTCTATAACCGCCGCAAGAGGTTCTATTTTTGTGCGGCCAAAATGAAAGTGTTTATCTGGATCTTTTTCAGATGAATGGAGTGCAAAGTAGTTAAAAAGAGAGACAATTAAGTCTAGTAGACTATCTATGGCAGACGCAATAACAGCGATGGAACCACTGAGCATACCAACAGTCATTTTTATTAAGACTAAAAGAGCGGCAACGCTTGTCGAGATGACGGTTGCCTTTTTTTCTAAGCGCATTTAACTTCCTCAGTAGATTTGGATACAATTATATTAAAATAAATATATCATAGTGATTAAAATGAACCTAGAAGAACTTAGAATACAAAGACAAAAGTGGATGACATGGAAAAACATAGCTCCCTTGCGGGAATCCTTAGACGCTTTAGCGGATGTCGCAACGGAAGTGGAACTTGGCGATATTGTAAAAATATCAGGTAAATTTGATGAAAATAGTATAAACGCGACGGCAAAGCTATTGATGCCATGGAGGAAAGGCCCCTTTGCTATAGGAGAGACTTTCATAGACACAGAGTGGCAAAGTAATATAAAATATAATCTACTTCGTCCACATTTTAATTTAAAAGATAAGAGAGTTGCCGATATAGGATGTAACAATGGTTACTATATGTTTCGTATGCAAGAGGATGAGCCAAAATCACTAGTAGGGTTTGATCCATCACCTCTCTATAAAACACAGTTTGATTTTATAAATCATTTTCTAAAAACTTCTATAGTGTATGAACTCCTCGGAGTTGAACATGTAGAGTTTTATGAAGAGAAGTTTGATACTATCTTCTGTCTTGGCGTTTTATACCATAGAAGTGATCCTGTGGCAATGTTAAAACAGCTTTTTAAAGGTCTTGATAAAAAAGGAGAGGTTATCCTCGATACTTTTTACATAGAAGGGGAAGAGGAGATGTGTTTGTGTCCAGAGTCTAGCTACTCTAAGATACCAAACATATACTTTGTTCCGACCATAAAAGCTTTAAAGAACTGGTGTTTAAGAGCAGGTTTTAGTGAGTTTGAGGTTTTAGAGACTTCAGTTACCGAGGCAAATGAGCAGAGAAAAACAGAATGGATTGAGGGACAGTCTCTAGAAGATTTTCTTGACCCTAACGATAGTACAAAAACAGTAGAGGGTTACCCCGCGCCTGCAAGAGTATATGTACGACTAATAAAGGATAAAAAATAATGGAAGAAGAAGAAATAGCAGTAGACTCTCTTTTAGAAAATGGTGAAGATAAGATGCTTTTTATTAAAACTCATCAGAGAATTGATGAAGAATTAATGGGTGAAATAACTTTTCATGAACGTGGAAATGTAGAGTTAAGACTTGAAACAACAAGTGTAATGGTTGCGGATGACCTTGGTTTAATTCATGGAGGATTTATCTTTTCTGCCGCTGATTATGCCGCTATGGTAGCAGTAAATGAACCAAATGTTGTATTAGTAGGAAGTGAATGTCAGTTCCTTTCACCTGTCAAGTTTCATGATGAAGTGATTTTTAAGGCAAAAGTTCGACATAAAGAGGGGCGAAAACGTAATGTTCATGTAAATGCTTTTGTTCATGATGTTAAAGTTTTTAGTGGAGAGTTTAAAACTGTCATAACGGAAGAACATGTTTTAAAACTCCAACTTCAAAAAGATGGTATTAAAAAAGAAGAGATAGAAGGTCAATTACCTTCTAGCACTGAGTAAAAACACACCAAAATCTCTCCCCGGTTTTTCAATGGTGTTTATATTTTCAAATATTACATCTTTGAAACCACATTTTTTTACAACATCACAAAGTTTTTGTTCATCAAAACCAAAGTG
>CAWUTM010000102.1:0-18603 GCA_963925755.1 uncultured Sulfurimonas sp.
CTACGTTCTCATTTTGACTCGGCAACTGAAAAATTTTCTGCGTTGGAAGATGTAGATATAGAAGAGGTTTTAAACCGTGTAGAAGAGATAAGTGGTCTTAAACGCAGATATGGAAGTGTAGAAGAAGCGCTAGAGTATAAAGAGCAGAAGAAACAAGAACTTGCAAAGTACGAGAACATAGAGATAGCAAAAAGCGACTTACAAGATAGATATAACATACTTAGCACTCTCGTTGAAAGCCTAGGGACGCAACTTAGTGACTTAAGAGAAAAAGAACTTGGCATGTTTGAGGGTGCTTTAAACGCATACTTAACAAGTCTCTATCTCCGAAACGCCACGGTGACACTCAAACGCCAAGAGTATGCGTCTTATGGCTGTGACGAGCTTAGCATTCAGTTAAACGCGACGGAACTCACTAAAATAAGCACGGGAGAGTTTAACCGTCTGCGTTTAGCCATACTCGCTTTAAAGTCGGAGTTTATGAGTAAAAACGGTGGTGTTTTAATGCTCGATGAGATAGATGCCAACCTAAGTGGTGAAGAGTCTATGTCTGTGGCAAAAGTACTTCGTAAACTCTCTAAACATTTCCAAATATTTGTCATTTCACATCAGCCACAACTTACTTCTATGGGTGACCAACACTTTTTAGTCTATAAAGATGGTAGTATTTCAAAAACAAAAGAGTTGAGCTTTGATGAAAAAGTCTCTGAAATAGCCAGAATTATAAGTGGTGAAAATATTTCAGAAGAAGCCAAAAGCTTCGCTTGCGAACTCTTAGAGGCAAACAAATGATAATTGATACACATGTACACCTTGATGACAAATGCTACGATGAAGACTTAAACGAAGTTCTTAACCGAGCGAGAGAGGGCGGAGTAGAGCGATTTATAATTCCCGGCGCTGACTCATCTACTCTTACTCGCGCTATATCTATAGCAGAAGAGCATGCTGATGTTTACTTTTCAGTGGGCATTCACCCTTATGATAAAGAGCAGTTTGATGCTTTAGAGTTCGAGAAGTATGTACATCATGAAAAGTGTGTAGCCATAGGAGAATGTGGACTTGACTACTTTAGACTAGAGGGCACGGATGAAGAGAAGAAACTTGAAAAAGATGAGCAAAAGAGAGTCTTTGTAGCACAGATAGAACTAGCAAAAAAGTATAAAAAACCTCTTATAATTCATGTTAGAGACGCTTCTACTGATTCTAAAGAGTTACTTTTAAAGCATGGTGCCGGTGAAGTTGGTGGTGTTTTACACTGTTATAATGCAGACCACGAGTTACTTTCTTTGGCAGACAATGGCTTTTACTTTGGAATAGGGGGAGTTTTAACATTTAAAAATGCGAAAAAGCTTGTAAACGTTCTTCCTATGATACCTCAAGATAAACTCATTATTGAGACAGATGGACCTTATTTGACACCTGCACCCCATAGAGGTGAGAGAAATGAACCATTTTATACAACATTCGTTGCCCAAAAAATGTCAGAACTTTTAGGAATACCAAGAGATGTACTTGAACAAACAACAACAGAAAATGCCAAAAAACTGTTTCATATTCTATAATATTAACAACTTTTACATTTAGCTTTACATTATTTAATGAACTTTTAGATAAAATAGAACAAATCAAATTAAAAAGTTTATTATGTATAAATATATTATTATTTTTGTTCTTCCTCTGCTACTGTCCGCCAACCTGACTTATCAGTCCAACTACAACAAAGAAGTGGCTCTTTTAAACTCTTTTGATATCGAGCCATCGTTTTTATATGATCCTATCATGAGCGATATGCGAGCACAACACAGCTCTTTTGATCAAAACAAATATTTTTTCAAAACAATGAGTAAAGCATATATATTTATTCCTTCCATCAAGAACACTCTCAGTCAGTACAATATCCCTAAAGAGTTTTTATACCTTGCGATGGCTGAGTCAAACTTCAAAACAAGTGCTTACTCAAGAAAACGAGCAGCTGGTCTTTGGCAGTTTATGCCGAGAACAGGTAGAAACTTTAAGCTCAAAATTGATAATTATGTTGATGAAAGACGTGACCTCATAAAGTCTACCAAGGCAGCGGCAGAATACTTGACGGCTTTACATAAAAGATTTGGCAAGTGGTATCTCGCAGCCATTGCATATAACTGTGGTGGATATAGACTTGCAAAGGCAATAGAAAAAGCGGGTAGTGACGACTTAAAAGTTTTACTTGATTCTAAAAAGAAATACATCCCCGGAGAAAGTCGTTCCTATATCCGAAAAATCGTAGCACTCGCACTCATTGGAAATGATGAAAAGTTCTTACTTTCAAGTGAGTACGAACACCTCTTAAACAGAGCCGACGCTTACTCGATTTCAACTGTTAAAGTCCCTCCTGGAGAGTCGCTTAGAAGAGTTGCCCAACTTATTAATATCCCACACAGTGAATTAAAAGAATTAAACAGACACTTAAAATATGATTTTATTCCTCCGTATTCAAAAAATTATGACATTTATATTCCATATATTAAACTCTCTGACTTTAAACAGAAATATCATAAAACTCCTATGAAAAATATATATAAACTTCATATCGTGAAACCTGGAGATAATCTATCTGGTATTGGTAAGAAATATGGTGTTTCATATAGAATGATAAAAGATTTCAACAAACTTAGAAATAATAGATTAAGTCTAAGACAAAAGCTTATCATCCCTATTGCTAGAACGGGAAAGTTTAAGAAAACTAAATCTCATAATACTTACTATAGAGTTAAAAGTGGTGATTCGTTGGGATCTATTTCTAAGAAGTATCGAGTAAGCATAGAGAGTCTCAAGTATAAAAACCATATTAAGGGTTCTATGATTAAGATTGGCTCAAGGCTGAAAATCTATGAATAGACTTTACTTTATAGGACTTGTAGTTTTACTTATTTCTTTTAGTGCATGCAGTACTAGAGGGGTGAAAACTTATAAAAATTACCAATTTTCTAAACCAAAAAAGTATACTGAAAATACAAATAACTATAGTCCAAGTATGAATAAGAAAAAATATTCACATCCAACTATGAGACCTTATACAATCAGAGGAATAAAGTATTATCCTACGGTTGTGAGTGTTGGCGATGAGTCAAGAGGAAATGCTAGTTGGTATGGACCTGATTTTCATGGAAAGCTCACATCTAATGGCGAGACATATAATATGTACGATATGACCGCTGCACATAAGACGCTGCCAATGAACACCATTGTAAAAGTAACAAATTTAAGAAACAACCTAACGACTGTTGTGCGCATTAACGATAGAGGCCCATTTATTGCTACAAGAATTATAGATTTATCCAACACTGCCGCTAAGAAGATAGACATGTTAGGTAAGGGCACGGCTCCTATCAAACTGGAAATTCTTGGCTTTGAGTCTAAGGGCAAGAGAACTATTCCGACTAACAAACAATTGAAAAAGTCACCTCAGAGAAAGTCACTTGGAAACTACGCGCTTCAAATAGCATCATTTTCAAAGATAGAAGGTGCATTGGAAACACAAGAAAAACATGATAATACTGATGGTTATAAAACAATTATAAAAGATATAGAAAACGAAAGTGGTCGCTCTTTTAAGGTAATACTTACAGGTTTTAAAAGTGAACAAGAGGCTAGAGATTACAAATCTTCAAGTGTATTCAATCAAGCATTTATAATAAGAGAAGGATAATTTATGATAACTAAAACACGAACAACAAAAGAGACAGATATAACAATTTCACTAGACCTAAACGGTAGTGGTAAAAGTAAAATAAACACAGGTGTGGGATTTTTAGACCATATGCTTGAAAGCTTTTCTAAGCACTCATTAATTGACCTTGAAGTCACTTGTAAAGGTGATACTCACATTGATGATCATCATAGCGTTGAAGACGTTGGAATAGTATTGGGTTCGCTTTTAGCTCAGGCTATCTACCCCGTACAAGCAATGGAACGATTTGGTAGCGCCAACATAGTAATGGATGAAGCTTGCGTCTCTTGTGACTTAGACCTTAGCAATAGACCTTTTTTAGTTTATGAACTAGAAGTATCTGGAAAAGTTGGGCAGTTTGATACAGAACTAGTGGAAGAGTTTTTTCGCGCTTTTGTATTAAATTCAAGAATAAGCACGCATATTGTTGAGCTTCGTGGAAAAAATAAGCATCACATAATTGAGGCTGCATTTAAGTCTGTAGCAGTGGCCATTAGACGAGCTACCACTCACAATGCGAGAGTTGGTATACCTAGCACTAAAGACGTTCTGTGATAAAACTTATTGTTTTAGATGTAGATGGTTGCCTAAGTGATGGAAAGCTCATCTATTCAAACGATGCCATAGAAAGTAAAAGCTTTAACGTTAAAGATGGTCTTGGAATAACGACATGGATTAAAATGGGGAACGAAGTTGCTATCATTACTGGTAGAAATTCTAAAATAGTTGAAAAACGCGCAGCAGAACTAGGGATTAAACATATTTTTCAAGGCATAAAAGATAAAGACAGAGTGCTTAATGAGCTTGTTGAATCATTATCTCTTAAGTTTTATGAAGTTGGAGCCATAGGTGATGACCTTAACGATTACAATATGCTTCAAAAAGTTGGAAGAAGTTTTACCCCAAATGATGGTGTTTTAGCTATACAAAAAATTGTAGATACGCGATTGACAACAATTGGCGGTGGTGGCGCTGTTCGAGAGATGATAGATATGCTTGTAGTTGAAAATGATCAAACAGATGAATTCTTAGCTGTTTGGCTGTAAGGAGTTTTTCATTAATATAAATATATTTTTTGGATTTATACTTAGCTCTTTAGTGATAATATTTGTTCTCTTTAAACCACTCGATGTGAAAAAGCAGAAATTTACAGATGTTCCACTTTTTGAGATTAACAGTTTTAATATGTTTGAATTAAACGATAAAGGCTTACAAGGCTTGATGATAGGGAGTAGTGCGCTGAGATATTCTAATAGATATGAAGTGACAGACATAGACTATACAGAAAACACAAAAATGAATATATCTAATATGAAGGCTAAAAGAGGTGTATATCAGGGGGAGAAAATATCTCTCTTTGGAGATGTGAGTTATGTAAGGGAAGATGGTTTAACATTTGAATCACAAAAAATGATTTACAATAAAAATACATTGCGATTAAGCTCGACTACACCATACTTAGCTTATAGAGAAGGCAACAGCATAAAAGGGGATTCTATGAAGTACAGTAAAAAAAGAAAATTTATTGAGTCTAAAAATGTAGAGGCTACATACCAATTACAAGAGAGTAAAATATGAAATATGTGATTATGCTAGTACTATTTAATTTATATATAAACGCACAAGAGTTAAAAATTAAAGCAAATTCCTTTACGGCGGATGAGAAGAGTGGTATTTCAATTTTTCAAGGTAATGTAAATATTCTTAAACACAATGATGAAATAAATGCATCCAAAGTTACTATATATACTGATGAAAACAATAAACCAACTAAGTTTATAGCGCAAGAAAAGGTTTCATTTTATATAGAGACAAAACAAAAAATTATTTATATGGGTAAGGCGGAAAAAGTTCTTTTTATTCCAGCAGAAAAAGAGTATCATTTTTATGGAAATGTTCATCTCTTGCAAGTTAACGAAAAAAAAGAAATTCGTGGCGATGAAGTTGTTCTCAATATTACTGAGGGAAAAGCTTATGCCAAGGGACTTGAAAGAGAACCAGTTCTAATGATATTTAATATAGAAGAAAGTGAGGAATAAAATATGGTTGATATAGTAGAGTCTAAATTTGTAACATCCGCTCCGAATGTGGATGCAGCACCAGAGTCAGAGGAACAAAATGAAATAGTTTTTATGGCTCGATCCAATGTTGGTAAGAGTTCGCTTTTAAATGCACTAACAAACCATAAAGGTTTAGCTAAAGTGTCATCAACACCAGGAAAAACAAGACTTATTAATTACTTTGATGTAACTTTTTTAGATAGAGATACTCAAACAAAAAGATTAGCAAAGTTTGTTGATTTACCTGGTTTCGGTTATGCAAAGGTTTCTAAATCTATTAAGCATGAGTGGGAAAAAAATTTAACTGACTATATTTCTGGACGTGAAGAAATAAAGCTTTTTATTCATCTTATAGATTGTAGACACCCTCATTTAGATATAGACACCTCTGTGAGTCAATTTCTATTTGATACCGTAAGAGAAAATCAAGTAATATTACAAATATTTACTAAGATTGATAAACTTAATCAAAAAGAGCAAAGTGCACTTCGTCGTGAGTTTCCAAATGCCATGACAGTATCTAGTTCTAAGAAACGCGGTACTGATAAAATAAATAAAGTTATCTATGATATCTTGCAAGAAAATAATGAAATGGAAGAAGAAGATGCCCAAGATTGATTTTGTAAAAGCCACTCTGTCTGATATACATGAAATGAGAGCACTCATTCTACCTGAGATTACTGCTGGAATTATTTTAGATAGAACGGAAGATGAGATAGCGACAAATATTCGATCGTATACACTTGCTATCAATAATGGTCTTATTGTTGGCTTTACTGCACTGCATGTTCATACAGTAGAGTTGGCAGAAATACGTTCGCTTGTTGTTAAAGATGGTATGAGAGGAAAAAAAATAGGAGAAGAGCTAGTTACACACACCTTTGCGGAGGCAAAAGAGCTAGGAATAAAAAGAGTGCTTAGCCTTACTTATAAACAATCATTTTTTGAGCGTTTAGGTTTTAAAGAAATTCCAAAAGAGTCCCTCCCCGAACATAAAATATGGGCTGATTGTATTAAATGTCAACACTTTCCAATATGCAACGAAGTATCACTAATCAAGACCATACAGTAACTTTTGGCTATGTAGTACTCTTTGTACTTTATAGTAGCCTGAGTAGTATTTATCATTTCTTGCCGCCTATGCTGGCGGTTTTATTTATGCTCTTTACCAGAGCACTTCGAAGAAATGATTTCTTATATATATTAATAATTTCTTTTTGTTTGGTTGTTTTTGAAGCAAATAATGGCTACAGACTCTTTAGTACCATAATCTATTTTTATATCATCTATAAATTTATATTACCAAAAATAATACAAAATTTTTCATGTAATATTTGTGTGAAGATATCGTATTTACTTTTATCCTATATTGGTTATTTTCTTTTTTTAACACTTATTTCAAGTATATTTTTATTAGCTCCGCCAGAACTCAATTACTATATAGTATACTATATAGTAATTGAGTTCTTTTTAGTGAGTGTATTATGAAAATTAAATTTATATTACTTGTATTCGTGTCAACATGGTTGGCCCTTATTGTTAGAGTCTTTTCCTTGTCTGTAGAGTCCAATAGCCACTATACAAAACTCTCTAACAGGAATACTATAAAAACAGAGTATATCGCTCCAGTAAGAGGTGAAATTGTTGATAGAAACAATAGACCTGTTGCAATCAATAAGCTTGGATTTAAAATTCAGTTAGCTCCTCACCTAACATATAAGAAGAATATTAAAAAGTATGAAGAAGAGATTGAAGTCATTACATCTCTTCTGCCAAATATAACAGCAGAGAAAATTAGAAAAAATTACAAGAAAGAAGAGTCATACTATAACCATAACTTTATCGATATAGTTCCTTTTATACCTTACGAAGAGATTATGCCTATTTATTCGATACTTAATCTACGTGAAAATATTAAAATCGTTCCCGCACCTAAGAGGTACTACCCTTATAAAAACATTGCAGCGCATATGATAGGTTATGTAGCACATGCGAATAGAAAAGACATGCTCAAAGATCCACTACTTGAACTGATAGGATACACGGGAAAGACAGGTCTTGAAAACTACTATAATAAATACCTTCAAGGTACTCCAGGAAAGCGAAAGATACAAGTTAATGCTAATAATCAAGAGATTACAGAACTATTTTATGAAGACGCAAGTGAAGATACGAAGCTTACTTTGAGTATGGATATGGAATTACAGTCTTATATATCTTCTCTTTTTAAAAATAAAGTAGGTTCCGTAGTTGTTATGGATGTGAATGGGTCCATTCTTTCAGCGGGAAGCTTTCCTAACTATGATTTAAATATTTTTGTTACAGGAATGTCGTATAAAATGTATGATGGATTATCATCTAGTCTAGATCATCCCTTTACAAATAAGCTTGTACATGGACTTTATCCCCCCGGATCAACGATAAAACCGATGCTTGGTCTCTTATATGTCTCTTCTGATTTAAATAAAAACTGGACTGTAGATTGTCGCTCTTCATTACCACTGGGCGGTAGAGTTTTTAGATGTTGGAAGACAAGAGGCCACCGTCATACCAAGATAGAAAAAGCTATCAGAGAGAGTTGCGATGATTATTTCTACAAGGGTAGTCTTATTGTAGGAAATAAAAAGATGAGCAATGCTTTGATTCGATATGGATTAAGTAAAAAAACGGGTATAGATTTACCAAATGAGTTTTTAGGAGTAGTACCTTCTAGGGATTGGAAAAAGAAAAAATACAATAAAGCATGGAATATGGGTGAAACTGTAAATATGTCTATAGGGCAGGGAGACCTTTTAACAACACCTCTGCAAATTGCGCAGCAAACAGCACTTATTGCCACAGGAAGACTTCCGCGACCCCATCTTGTTAAGCAAGTAGGTTCAAAGACTTATATAGATAGCTTTAAAGAGGTTTTTAATGATAAAGAGCTCTCAAACCTTTCCATAATTAGAAAATCTATGTATCAAGTTTGTAATAACCCTAAGGGAACCGCAACGAACTATATTAGCTCTAAAGTAGTCATAGCTGGTAAAACAGGAACAGCGCAGGTTGTAGCAATTAAGCAAGATATTGAGAAGAGGAAACTAGAGCATGAAATGTCTTATTATCGCCGTTCACATGCTTGGTTTACTTCATATGGACCTTATAAAAAACCAAAGTATGTTGTCATGGTTATGATAGAACACGGAGGGCATGGTGGACATGCAGCGGGAAAGATAGTATCAAATATATACAATAAGCTCTTGGAGCTTAAGTATATTAATAAAAGATAGAATAGAAATTTATATAAATGAGTTTTGTATAAATAAAGCTAGGATAATAAGTAAAAATATTGCTCCAGCTTTGTTATAAAGTTTATTTGCAAGAATAAACAGAAGTGCCAAAGATGCACTAGTCATTATGAGTAGGTCGTACTGAGTATCTTGTAAGTTAATTGATAGAGGGTTTAAGATAGCGGAAGCTCCCAGAACCATAGAAAAATTTGCCACATTTGAACCTATAATATTTCCTATGCCTAGTTCAGCATTCCCCTTCTTTAAAGCCACTAAAGAGACAACAAGTTCAGGTAATGATGTACCTAAAGATATAAGAAAAAGACCTATAATCCACTCACTAACATTAAGACTTCTTGCGATACTTGTAGCACTTTCAACAACAAAATTTGCACCACCAATAGTAAGTGCAAAACCTATAGTTAGTAGAACCAAAGTCTTTAACCAATTAAATTTTTTAGTTAGTGACTCATCTATCTCACCTTCTAAATCCTCTTTAGAGCTTGAAAAAAGAAAAATAAGATAAGAAGCCATCATAAGGAGAAAGATAAAACCATCAACTCTTCCGATAGTTCCATCTTGAATCATAAGAAAAAAGATGACAACTGGCATAACTACCCATGCGCTATCTTTGGCAAAGAGATTTCTTTTAGGATTCATCGATTTTGCAAAAAGAAAAACAATTCCTAAGACCAAAGTAATATTAAAGATAACGCTACCAACAACATTAGCAACAGCCATTTCGCTTTTTCCCGCAGATGAGGCCATCATTGACGCTGCCATTTCAGGGAGAGACGTACCAAACGCGACTAAAGTCGCTCCTATCACAAAGTGGGAGATATTAAAATGAAGAGCTATTCTCTCTGACTCTTTTATAATGAAGTCAGCACCGTATATAAGGGCTGTCATTGCTACTAAAAATATTACATAATCCATTGTTGTTATCCTTGTGTTCTAATAATCAAACTTTTTGGCAGTTTGTATTTGTTTATGAGTTTTGCTTCTTCATCCCTCATTTCACCATTATCTACTTCATGGTCAAAACCAAGTAGGTGGAGTAAGCCATGAATAAAAAGAAGCGTAATTTCCTGAGTAAGCGTATGTCCAAGCTCCTCGGCCATATTTTGAGCATACTCAGATGATATAACTATGCTTCCAAGTGGACTCATAGGCATTTGTGCATAAGGAAAACTAAGTACATCCGTAGCTTTATTGACATCTCTATATTGGTGATTTATAATTTGTATATCGTCGTTTGTAGTTATAATGAGTTCTATCTCTTTAGTAGTAAGGGCATCGGTTATTGTATTTAGCAGGCTTTCATCAAGCTCTGCTAAGGTCTTGTTTTCTAGTTCAATCATGGGTGAAAGTATATCGAATAAGCCTTATAGTTTTATCTATCCTGTGATATTTAGAGTGCTGCCGAGACCTGTTTTTTGTGCAGTAACTTGCTGAGACTGCTGGTTTACACCCTCTAAAACTTTTAAAACCTGCTGTTCTTGAACATCTATTGCTTTTTTTAGAACATCTACTTGATTAGTTGCACCAGTAGAGGGAGTTGATGATACATCCATAATATCTCCTTTTTCTTATAATAGTATATTGTACTATCTATTTCTTTTCAAGGAGATTAAAAAAATATGTTAAAATTACACCATGAAAACAAAAACTTTAACAAAAAAAGCAGTATGTGTTATGAGTGGTGGAATGGACTCAACATTAAGTGCTTATATGATGAAACAGAGCGGATATGAGATTATTGCTGTACATTTTAACTATGAACAAAGAACACAGGCTAAAGAACTAGAGTGTTTTAATTTAATATGTGAAGACTTGGGAGTTCATGAGAAGTATGTTTTAGATTTAGACTTTTTTAAACACCTTGGAGCTTCCGCTTTGACTGATAAAAGTATAGATATTCCAACAGGTGGAGTAGAAGAGGGCGTTCCCATAACCTATGTTCCTTTTAGAAATGGTATCTTTTTAAGTATGGCAGCCGCTATTGCGGAAAAAGAGTCTGCACAAAAAATAAGTATTGGCGTTGTTGAAGAAGATAGTAGTGGATATCCAGACTGTAGGGAAGAGTATATTACTTCTATGCAAAACGCCATTAACCTTGGAACAAAAGATGAAACAAATATTACTATAACAATGCCGCTTGTACATCTTAAAAAATCACAGATAGTTCAAAAATCTTTAGGACTGTCAGTGCCCTTGAAACTAACTTGGAGCTGTTATAAAAATGAGGACAAGGCTTGTGGCGTTTGCGATAGTTGCAGGCTGCGTTTGAATGGATTTGCACAAGCAAGAACAATAGACCCCATAGAATATGAGTCATACTAAACAATATGAATACGACAATATAGAAATAATTGTCAATAAAAAGCTAAAAAACACTTATCTTTCTATAAATAAAGATAAAAAAATAGTTATTAAAACTCCATATAAATCTCAAAGTTTTGTGGACTCATTACTTGAGGAAAGAAAGACTTGGATTGACAAACAGCTAGTGAAAATTGAAAAGTGTATGCCACTGCATGCAGAGGAAGTCTCTTCATTAGATGAAATACAAGACAAGCTTGTTTATTATTCTCAAGAGATGGATTTAGAGTATGAAAAACTAAGTTTTAGAAAGATGAAAAGCCGATGGGGCAGTTGTAATTCAAGAAGAGAAATAACTCTCAATAAGCAGCTTTCTTTTGTTAATAGAGAACTTGTAGATTATGTGGTGGTTCATGAATTAGCTCACTTACAACATATGAACCATTCTAAAGCTTTTCATTCTTTAGTAGAAAGTTATTTACCTAACTCTAAACACTACAGACAAGAGTTAAAAAATATTCGTCTTTCTTAGCGTTCATTTAAAAAATAGCCTAGACTAGCATCGCTCCACTCTTTTGAGAGACGTAGATGCTTATCTACAGACTTGTACACTTCTGCAAAGTCTTTATTTGCACTACTTAGTTCGCCAATAACCTCACTTAATGCCTTTTTACCTGCATCTGAAACATCTTTTGGAAGTTGTCTTAGCGTTACATCTAGCTCTTTGAGCTTCTGCAGCGCATAAATATTTTCATAATGAAACTTAGAAGTCATATTTGCATTCATTTCTCTCGAACATACCTCTATAATTGACTGATGCTCGAGTGCTAACTTAGAAAAAGAGTGTTTATTGAATGTCAACTCTAAAATAGAACCTGGCTCATGCCAACCTGAGTAGTAGTATGGAGCCACCTTATAAAAGCCCATTTTGATATCTAACGCAGGTCCAACCCATTCTGTTGCGTCGATTACTCCGCGTTCAAGTGAAGTGTATATCTCGCCTGCAGGCAAAAGTATAGGGTTTACTCCCATCTTTGAGAAGACTTCGCCTCCTAGACCCGGTATACGCATTTTCAAACCTTGCATATCTTTAAGGGATTCTATGGGTTTTCTAAACCATCCACCCATCTGAATATTTGTGTTTCCGCCTAAAAAGGGGTGAAGGTTATACTTTGCATACTGTTCTCTCCAAAGTTCCATACCTCCACCAAACTGCATCCAAGAGTTAATCTCTTCCGCAGTCATTCCAAAAGGCATTCCACTATATAAAGAAAATGCGGAATTTTTCCCTTTCCAATAGTAGGGACCTGAGTGAAAAGCATCTATCTCTCCGCTACTTGTTGCGTCAAATACCGCGAGGGCAGGCACAAGAGTGTTTTTGGGATATATTTTTATCTCTAAACTTCCACCACTTACTTCTTTAACTCTCCCCGCAAACTCTTCAATCCCCGTTCCCATAATAGGAAAGTGAGCTGGCCAACTAGTAGCTAGTTTAATAACGGTTTTTTTATTTCTATTTATATTGACTGTTTTTGTATCGACACTTTTTTTTGGATGTTTAGAGTAGTCTATAGCTTGCCTATTACTTTCATTACATCCAGTAAGCACTGCGCCAGTTGAAACTGTCGCTGCTGTTAAAAATTTTCTTCTATCCATTTATACACCTATACTTTAATGAGTAAAGTCAAAAAGTGAAACTTCACGTTGAGATACAAAAGGTTTTGACAGAATTGACTTATCAACACCAACTACGAGGGCAAAATGAAAGTCACTTTTTTTAAGTAAAGATATAATCTCATTTTTATTTTTATAGACTAAAAGTCTCTCTGGATTTTTTATTTTTTGAGTAAAATTTTCATTTATACTCGGAACAACATAGATTATTTTTCCCCATGTTGCTTGATTTTGCAAGAAAAGTATTTCTTCTTCCATCATAGATCTATTTTTTTCAAAAATAAGTACTTTATCGCTTGTTCCAAACTCTTTTATTTCAAATTTTTTATTCGTAAAAACTGCTTCAAAGTGCTCTATAGGCGTAAATTTTCTAAGTCTATAATTAATATTTAAGGTCTTTAGGAAATGCAATAAAATTTCTAAATAAGGAAGAAAAAATGGAGAAAGAAGCTGTCTTTCATAAAATATATCATCATAAATAAAAGATGTTTCAAAAAGGGTTTGCTCAATGACGGTAATATGATCAAAACTAGTGTTTGATAGTTCAATAGTTTTTGTAAAGACATCTCTACTCACTAGAGTAGGGCAAAAAAGAATATGAACTCTTCCTTCTATATCCCACAAAGTAGTGGCTACTTCTCTAATATTTCCATTTATAGCAAGAAAATTTGATTCACTAAGAACCTGTAACGCAAGCTTGAGAACTATTTCATTAGTTTCATATACAGCTATATCTTTATCAATAAGTCTAAAACGCAGTAGTCTTTTAAGTGCCTCATCAAGATCTTCTACTTGAATCCAAGCAATTTCACTATCTTGTATTTCTATTTCTGTACAAAATATAATACCGTAAGCACCGTTTTGCAGAGCAATATCGACACTCTCATCATCAAATGCCATAAAGAGATCACCTCTTTTGACATGTTTAGCCTTGAAAACAATGTTATTAAAAGTATTTACAAATGGAGTGTTAAGAAGTTTTCCATGTGTAAGTGCGAGGACATTTTGAAGTCTCATCCAATCGGTGTGCCTGCCTTCTTAGGTTTTTCTGGTCTTACTAAACAAAGACCATCTTCATCCTTAGCAGCAAGAAGCATTCCTTCAGACATCATTCCCATCAGTTTAGCGGGTTTTAGGTTAGCTACAACACATACTTGTGTTCCAACAAGAGACTCAGCAGAATAAAACTCTTTTATACCTGCCACAACTTGTCTGCTGTCATTTTCACCGAGACTTACTTGAAGCTTGAGCAACTTTTTACTTTTAGGAACTTCCTCAGCTTCTAAAACTGTTCCAATCTTTAGTGACGTTTCAAAGAACTGACCAATCTCTATAAGGTTGTCATCAAAAGCCGCTTTTGATTCATGTACTTCTTTCTTCTTAGAAACTTTTTCTTCTTTAGGAGGATTAGGTTCTGCGTTTGGTGCTTCAGCCATTAATGGCTCTTCAACCCTAGGAAATAGGGGAGGCACTTTTTTAATATTAAATAATTTCAATAGTTTTTTATCTATAATCATATCGTTATAGCTGTCATTATTTATCTCAAAGTTAAGCGCGTCCGCTACTATAGCCGTAGTTTTAGGCATAATAGGGCTTAACATAATACAAGCCTTCGCTAAGATATTTGCAACGAGAGCAACAGTTGCAAGTGCTTCATCAGCTTTGTCGTTTTTGATTTTAGCCCAAGGTTCATGTTCAGTTATTGCTGTATTTCCAATGGAGAATAGTTTCCATAGTTCCTCTAGGTAACGGTGAGTTTGCATCTCTTTCATATATCCATCAAGTGAATCGAGAGCTGTATTCATGGCATCTAGCTCTTTAGTATGGTATTTCTCAACGTCAACACTATCTATTTCATACTCAGAATACTTTGCGCTCATTCCAATAATACGATTAAGAAGGTTTCCAAGGTCATTACTAAGGTCAGAATTAATTCTATCTATGAATGCGCGTTGAGAAAAATCGCCATCTTGACCAAATGGAACTTCGCGAAGCATAAAATAACGTAAGTTTTCAACGCCATAAGCATCTGAGACTTCTCTTGGAGAAACTACGTTTCCTTTTGACTTTGACATCTTTTCACCATCTCTTGTCCACCAACCATGTGCGCCTATCTGCTTTGGAAGAGGCAAGTCGAGACTCATTAAAAACGCAGGCCAATAAATAGCATGAAAACGCAAGATATCTTTACCAACAAAGTGAGTACTCGCTGGCCAGAAATTTTCCATATTTTCCTCACCATTTCCGTAACCAAGAGCGGTTACATAGTTAAGTAGTGCATCTAACCAAACATACATAACATGCTTATCGTCATTTAAGCTCTCAGGAATTTTCACACCCCAAGTAAATGAAGTACGAGTGACAGAAAGGTCACGTAAACCGCCTTTTACAAAGTTCTTTACTTCATTTGCACGTGAACGAGGCATTATAAAGTCAGGGTTAGCTTCATAGTGTGCAAGCAGCTTATCTTCATACTCAGAGAGTTTAAAGAAGTAACTTTCCTCTTTCACAATACTTGTTGAACGACCACAGTCTGGACAAAATTCACTATCTATCAGTTGTGTTTCAGGGAAAAATGTCTCACAACTTACACAGTAATGACCTTCATAAAAATCTTTGTATATGTCACCCTTGTCAAACATTTTTAAAAATGCTTTTTTTACGCCAGCCATGTGATCTTTATCCGTTGTACGGATAAATTTATTGTAACTTATTTCAAAGTCATCCCAAAGATCTTTAAACGTAGCACTGATTTCATCAGCAAATTCTTGAGTAGGTTTATTATGTTTTTGAGCTGATTCCTCTATTTTTTGACCGTGTTCATCCGTTCCTGTCAAAAAGTAAGTTTCATTGCCTTTGAGTCTCTCGTATCTAGCCATTGTATCTGCTATAAAAGTAGTATACGCATGCCCAATATGAGCTTCTCCATTAACATAGTAAATTGGTGTTGTTATATATTTATTACTCAAGAATTTTTCCTTAATTGTATTTAATTTAGTCTAACTTAAAACTCAAACCCGCCAGTATCGCCCTTAGACATACTGTTATACACGGCTTTTACATATTCATCTCTCAATTCACAGCCAAAGTAAGACTCACAAGCGCTACAGCTTTTATGGCCTTTATTAACTTGACAATCTTGAAGTTTTTTTAGCATCTCTTCTAAATAAAGTTCAAACTTATCTGATTTTTTGTTATGCATTTTTTGCATAAACCTCTTTAACTCTAGCTATTTCATAGTTTGATCCAAAGAAACAAACTGCTGTATCGTGAATGTGTGAATGACCTAAAGTCATCAGGTCATTCTTGCCATCAATAGCACCACCACCAGATTTCTCATAAATAAACGCAAAAGGAAACACTTCAAATAAACGACGAAGTTTACCTTCTGGTTTATCACTTGTTCCAGGGTAAGAAAATAATCCACCACCCTTAAGAAGAATCTGGTGTAGGTCAGGAACCATTCCACCAGAATAACGTAGACGATAACCCTCGGCAAAGAAACTATCTACCATTTCTTTATGGTAAGGTGCCCAGTTCATTTGTGTCCCGCCAGGCGCGTTTAACTTACCTTTTTCATTAAGACGTATCTCTTTTACAAACTCAAACTCACCAGCTTGTAGTAGATAAAGTTTTGTTTTATTTTCTGCAAACACCATCTCGACTCGAGGTCCATAAACAACATAACATGAGGCAACCATGTGTTCAGTTCCAAAGTCTCTCTCGTATATTCCAAAGATTGAACCAACGCTTAAGTTTACATCCACCAATGATGAGCCATCAAGAGGGTCGTAAGCTATAAAGTATTTTCCATCTTCATGCATCAACTCTTGATGAGTTTTCTCTTCACTCGCTATAGTATGAACAGACTTTACTCTAGAAAACTCTTCTTCAATAATCATGTCGCATTGAATGTCAAGCTGTAGTTGCGTTTCACCTGAACTGTTCTCTTGTTGTGAATAACCTATGTCTTTTACGTCTATGGCGTCTTTTATACGTATAGCACTTCTTTGTATAGCGTCAAAAATATCTCTCATCTTTTAAATCCTTTTGTTAAACTTTTTTTGCATTTTTAAAGATCCATGAAATTATTTCATCTGGATCATTTAAATCTAAAACATCTACTGTGTTTGGCAGTTCATACTTTTTAATATCAATACTCTTATCAATAGCAACAGCATCCATATATGGAAAATAATCACTATCCATTGAGTCTCTAAATATACTTATTCTTGGTAATGGAAGACTCTTGAGACCTTCGACAAGCAATACATCAAAGTTATCAAAAAGTCGTATCATCTCGTCGAGTTCTGAGTGTTTTTTAGAGAAATAAGTTGTACGAGTGTCAGATGTGACTATAACCTCCGCACCAGTATCGCTAAACTTATAACTATCCTTACCTTCTACGTCAAAACGAGCTTTGTCTTTTGGGTCATGTTTAATAATTGCGACCTCAAGCTTTTGTTCGTGAATCAATTTTCTGGCAACTTTTAGTATTAATGTAGTTTTACCACTGTTTGATGGACCGGTAAACGCGACTGCTAATCTTTTGCTCAATTTTCATCTCTATTTAAATTTTATCAATTATACAAAAGAAGTGTTTAATAAGATATAATTCCGCTCAAATAAAGGGATAAAAATGAAAACTTTTTTAATAATTTTACTATTTATCATAAGTTTTAGCAACTGTTCGACAAATAATGGGTTCCATCAGTTTGATATGAGTGAAACACAAGAGTTTAGCGAAGAGGCGATACAGGGTTCCATTATTAAAAACGATAAAGAGAATGATGGTCTGATAACCGTTATTTATCTCAATAAAGTATATCCCCAGAAGTATAAGGAGTATGAGTATTTTTATGCTTATCTTTATACAAAGAGTGATAGCAAAAATATCAAATTTTTACTCAATGAAGAAGAGGCGTTGTTAGTGGAAGAGTTACCATCATATAACAAATTTTCTAATCTAACATCATTTAAAGCGAAATGGCAAAGATACTATTTACTAAAGTTTAAGAAGCAGGGCAGTGTTTTAAACTTTAAAGTTCAAAACACGGGCTTTTCATCAGAGTCTATAGAGTATTTAAAAGAGCCTGGAGAATAACAATAATCACTTGAAGACCAACAATTATTATCAGTGGCGCTAAATCTAAGCCGTTAAAGTTGGTTTTGATAAACTTTCTTACAAGCGCGTATGCTGGATTTGTGATTCTATGTAAGAACTGTACTATTTGATTGTATGGATCAGGATTCACAAAACTCATCAAAGCTGTAGCAATTATCACCCAGATATAAACATTTACGAGACCTATAAATAGGCCACCGATCCCTTGAAGTATCTCTATTGACGTATTCATTTAATTATTTCTCCGATGTAATTTTTTAGACAATTATAAAGAGCATCCATTTGGGGGCCATTTTGTGTATTTGTAAGAAGTATACGAAACACTATTAAAAAGTCTTCTTCTGTAAGTTCGGACTCTTTCATAATATGGTTTTTGAAATCATTATAATTTTCAAAGAATGGCGCTTTTTTAATGACATTTACTATTGTTTGGGCCTG
>CAWUTM010000103.1:0-14087 GCA_963925755.1 uncultured Sulfurimonas sp.
TGTATTTGTTGTTGCATCTGGTTGTGCTGCTGCACAAGCTAGAGAAGCATGGAGATATGCACGTGAAGATGGTTTAAGCGTTGGTTTAATTAAAGTTAAAGCAATCAGACCATTCCCGGCTGCTGAAATCGTTGAAGCTACTAAGAATGCAAAGGCACTTATTGTTCCTGAGCATAATATTATTGGTTGGTTAGCGACAGAAGTTAAAGCAAGTATTCCTAATGGTGGTATCGTTGTAGACGGTCCAAGAGTTTATGGTGGTATGACACTTCCAGTTGAACTAATCATGAAAGAACTTTACACGGCTCTAGGTTTAGAGTACGATTTAAAATTATAAAAAGGGGATAGAATGAGTTTAAAATATATTACTCCGGCACCAATATTTAAAAGATATTTGCCAAAAGATTACGTAGAGTTAGTTGATTACGGTCCATTCGGAAAAACTCAAGAAGAAGCTGGTCCAGGTAACATGGGTCAATTTAAAGAGTTAATGGAAGAGCACCCTATGTGTTCTGGTTGTTGGATGGCTTATTACATTAGATTAATATTCGCTTCACTTCCATGTCCTGAAGAAACTGTAACATTAGGTACTGCTGGTTGTGGTCGTCTTGCGATTTCTCAAGCTGCAGTTCCATTTATTTACGGTAACTATGGTGATCAAAATGCAATGGCTTCTGGTCTTACTCGTGCATTTAGATTACGTTTCCCAGATAAAACTAAAGATGTTATTACTATTGCCGGTGACGGTGGTACTATGGATATCGGTTTTTCAATGACTATGCACTCATGGATCCGTGGTGAAAAATTCACAACGATCATGCTTGACAATGAAGTTTATGGAAATACTGGTGGTCAATCATCTGGTATGTCTCCAAAAGGTGCTGTTCTTAAGATGGCTCCAATGGGTAAAGACTTTGAAAAAATGCCAGCAATCGACCTAGCAAAAGCTGCTGGTGTTGTTTATGCTGTTAGAATGTCTCCTACAAACATTAAAAAAGCGGCTAAGATTATTAGACGTGCAATTTTTGTAGCTCGTGAAGTTGGTCCAACATTTATTCAAGCATATACATCATGTAACATTGAGTATTCAATTCCTACAGAAGATGTATTCCAAGATGCAAAAGACAAAGAGAAAACTCGTTTTCAATTTGAAGAATTCATGACTCCTGAAGCTCAAGCGGTAATCGAAAGAGTTGAAGAAGAAGAAAAAACAGCTAGAAAAGCAAGAAAAGCTGCAAAAGCAGAGGTTAACTAGTATGTCTGAAAAAGTAGAGCACAAAAGATATAATATACGTATTTCTGGACTAGGTGGTCAAGGTGTTGTTACTACAGCACACATTCTTGGTTCATGTCTTGATAATGCGGGTAAGTATGCATCTCTTGTACCATTTTTTGGTTCTGAGAAAAGAATGGCACCTGTTGAGGCTTATGTAAGAGCTTCAACACAACCAATTTACGAAGTGGGTGAAGTAATTTATCCAGACATTATTATGATTTACCACTCACAAGTTGTAACTCATGGTAAGTCTTATACAATGCCATTTTATACTGGTCTTAAGCCAAACAGTTTAATTATCATTAACACTGACTTTGATGTTCTTACAGAAGAAGATGAGAAGATTCTTAATGACTTAAACGCGACTGTTGTTCAATTTGACGCAAATGGTCTAGCTAAGAAAATTGCAGGTACTGAACTTGCAACTAACATGGCTATGATGGGTATGTTACTTGGTCTTACAGGTCTTGTAACTACTGAGCATATTGAAGCGGCTGTTAGAGAGAGATTCCTAGGAAACTCTTTCGTTGCATCTGGTGGTACTGCAATGCTTGACTCAGCTATTGAGAAAAAGTTTAAGAAAAAAGAGCAGTTACTTGAAGCTAATATGAATGTTATTAATCATACTTTCAAAATGGCTGACTCAGTAGATATTACAGGTAGCGAGTTAATCGTTAGACTAAAAGTATAAGGGAGTAATTAATGTATTACGTAGCAAAAGTTAATTCAGATATGTGTGCAGAGTACAAGTGTAATACTTGTACTTTATATTGTCCAGAAGCTAATACGCTTATGTTTAACAAAGATGGAAACACATCTTGGGTAGATGAAGATAGATGTAAAGGGTGTGCACTATGTGTATACGTTTGTACAGATATGCTTGATCGTAACTGTATTACAATGGAAATGGCTGGTCACGAAGAGTAATCTTCTGACAGACATTTTTAGTCACCCACTTGGGTGACTTTACTCACTTTATTCCCCCTTTACAAAAAAATAAAAATATAATCCTTTACAAATCAAAATAAATATATTCTATAGTTATTATTTAAAAGTAAATTTTAGAGAATAATGGTAAAATTCCATTATTAAAACTAAAAGGATTGTATTGAAAATCACAGTAGAAAAAACAGATGATATAAATTTTATTATTAGCGGCTCAGTTGAGAACAGTGTAATACAAGAAAAAGTAGCTAAACTCAAAGAAGAAGCTGCTAAAGATACAAAGAACAATGAAGCTACAGATGAAACTATACAACAAGATGCGGCCGGACAAGCATTTAAAGATTTTATAGACGCTGGAATTAAAGAAGCTGGGATTGAGGTAGAATCACTACTAGGTCAACCTGCTCTTAAAAAATATGAACAACTAGAGAATGGTATTTACTTTGAAGTTGAATTGTCAATCAGTCCAGCGATAAATGTAGACATAGATTATATGAAATTCATTCCTGCTTATACTAAACCAGTTGCAGATGAAAAAGCTATAGATGAAAAACTTGCAGAATTTTCAACTAAACAAGCTCCATTTAAAGCAATAGCACAACCTAAAGCTATTGAAGATGGTGATGTTGCAATTATAGATTTCGCTGGTTATATAGATGACAAACTTTTTGAAGGTGGTAGTGCTGAAAAGTTTAACATCAAAATTGGTTCTAAATCATTTATTGTTGGATTTGAAGAGCAACTTATTGGTATGCAATATGGTGAGGAAAAAACAATCATAGTAAAATTCCCTGATGATTATCAAGCAGCGGATTTAGCTGGTAAAGAAGCAAAATTTGTTGTTAAGCTTCACGAAATTCATGAGCAAATAGCAGAAGTTCCAGATGATGCTTTCGCTCAATCAGTACTAAGTGACCCTAAGGCGACACTTGCAACACTTAGAGGGAAACTAGCAGATCAAATAATATCTGAAGACGTTTCAAAAGTGTATATGAGTGAACTCAAGCCAAAGATGATTGAAGGTTTACTTGCAGGATTTGACTTTACATTACCAAATAATATAGTTGAACAAGAGATAGACGCAAAAGTTCGTGAAAAAACTAGAACATACACGGAAGAACAGCATAAAGTTATCAGAGATGACAAGGGTAAATTTGCTGAGCTTAGAGAGTCTGTAAGAGAAGAAGCTAGAAAGAGCATTAAAACGACACTTATAGTTGAAGCATTGGCTGAGAAAGAGGGTGTTGTTGTTAATGATCAAGAGCTTCAAGCAGCTCTTGGTTACCAAGCAATGATGACCGGTCAAGATTCACAAGATGTTGTGAAGTACTATGAAGATAACAACTTAATGGTTTCAGCTAAAATGGGACTAGTTGAAGATAAACTTTTTGGAATTTTACTTGGATTTCACCAAGCATAATAAGTAATAAATGAATACTAGAGATGATAACTGGATTCAAAACCTTTGGAACTGGGCTGACAAGAATGATGTTTCCGATTTAGAGTGGATAAAACATGATTCTTATCTAAAAGGTGGTTATTTTAGAGGAATACCAAGAGAGCGAGAAAAGTTGGTGAACCTGACTGAACTTAATCTCTTGGGTAGTCAACTCACGGAATTACCATTAGAAATATTTAATCTCATTCATCTAAAAAAGCTTTACCTCTTAGGAAATCAGATTACTGAGCTGCCAAGCGCGATTGGTAGTCTGGTTAACTTAGAAGAGTTATATCTCTCTGGAAATAAATTAACATTTTTACCAACACAAATTGGAGCTTTAAAAATTTTAAAGCTCCTACTTCTGCAAGAAAACCAAATAACTAAACTACCAAATGAAATTGGAAATCTACTAAATTTGAAGACCTTGGAGCTAGGAAAAAACAACCTGACAACATTACCTAAAGAAATAGGCAAATTAACAAGCTTAAATAAATTGACTATATGGAAGAACGAACTAACATCATTACCAAATGAAATGGAAAATCTAAGAAATTTAACAGAGTTTGACTGTATATATAATAAGATTGGGTTGAGTAGCCAAAATATTCAATGGCTGGAAAGTTTAATGAAACAAGAGTGCAGTGTTAATATATAAATAAATGGAGAAAAAATGCCTTACGATACAGTAAATGATGAAAATATAGGACAGATGGTACGAGAGTTTTATGCAATAGTACTCAAAGACGACCTTTTAGCTCCGTATTTTTCTAAAGCATTGGGCGATGACTTAGATAATGGCAAATGGCATGGACACCTTAACACTTTAAATCAATTTTGGGTACTTATGATGACTGGTAAAAAAGGCTATGGTGGTGATCCATTCCCTCCTCACGCTTTTTTAGGTCAGATGTACCGTGAAACTTTTGAACGTTGGTTAGAGCTTTTTAAAGAGACAGTTAATAGACTTTTTGTAAAAGAGATAGCTGATAAGTTTTATTATAAAGCAGAAGTTTTAGCGGAACAGTTTATAGACAATCTTGGCATAGAAGATGAAGACGACGACTAAATAGTTTATAAATTATCATGAGAGCACACAATGCTTTATGATACGACAGAAATAATGGTACGAGCACTGTATCACTTTTGATAAGTTTTAGCTTATGATGATGAACGGAGATAGGGCATACAGTGATCATTTTTCAATCGACTACGAACTTATTATAAGTACTTCTAAATAAAATCCAATAAAACTTTAAAATTACTAAGTTATAATATTTTGTTATAACATTTTGGAGTACTCAATTGAAACCATTATTTGGATGTTTAAAATCAATTTTAGAAATAGGGAATAAACCAACTGATTCGGAAAACGCTAAACGTGAACAAGGATTCCTCATATATATGGGGCTTCTTATGAGCTCTGGTGGAATTTTATGGGGGACTCTTTGCCTTTTTAATGAGATGTATATACCAATGGTTGTTCCATATACCTATGTTGTTATAACAACAGCAAATTTTTTATATTTATATAAAACAAAAAATTTCATTATTTCTCAAAATATCCAAATATTTGTATCTTTAATATTGCCTTTTTTCTTTCAGTTCTTCCTTGGAGGGTTTGTAGCAAGTGGAGGGAATGTGCTCTGGTCCGTTCTAGCAGTTTTTGGAAGTTTTACACTTGGAAGGATAAAAGCCACGCTTACTTGGCTAGTTCTGTTTATATTGTTAATCATTCTAAGTGGCGTAGTCGATTCTGAAGCTCAAAAATTTGATGCGGGTTTACCTGAATCATATGTTATTTTCTTTTTTGTTGCGAATTTTATAGCAGTTATTGCTATTATTTTTTCTCTTTATTACTATTTTGTAACTATTGAAAGTGCAACAAGAAAAAGTTTACAGACAAGCCTTACAGATCTACACTTAGCACAAGAAAGGCTTATTGAAAAAGAAAAAATGGCATCACTTGGTTCACTCGTATCAGGCGTAGCTCATGAAATAAATACACCACTTGGAGTAGGGCTTACTGGTATATCGCAGATAGACCATGAAATTCAAAAGATGGAGTCAAATTATAATTCCGAGTCTTTAACGGAAGACGCTCTACTGGGTTCCATCGCTACCATACAGCAGCTAACTAAGACTATTACTGATAGATTAAACAATGCGGTAACGCTGGTTAAATCATTTAAAAATATATCTGTTGATCAACACT
The DNA here is from genome assembly GCA_963925755.1 of uncultured Sulfurimonas sp. Classification (GTDB taxonomy): domain Bacteria; phylum Campylobacterota; class Campylobacteria; order Campylobacterales; family Sulfurimonadaceae; genus Sulfurimonas. The sequence goes on from CAWUTM010000103.1 coordinate 5,875, forward strand.
TTGAAGATAAACGTGAGTTTCTGCTTAAAGATTATGTTGATGACCTTATCCTTAGTCTTCAAAACCCACTCAAAAGTAAAGCTGTTAGAGTAGTCAATAATATTGATAAAAGTATTTTATTAGATAGTTACCCAGGAGTATTTTCTCAAATATTTTCTAATTTAATACTGAACTCTATTGCTCATGGATTTGAGGAAAGTGAAGATAATAATATAGAGATTTCAGCTTATGTTGAGGATGGCTTACATATACTTTACAAAGATAATGGCATGGGAATAACAGACGAAGTTGCAAAAAAGATTTTCGATCCATTTTTTACTACTAAACGCGGTCAGGGTGGCAGTGGTTTAGGAATGAATATCATCTATAATCTAATTACACAAAAGCTCAAAGGTAAAATGGAACTACTCAGAATATCACCACATGGTCTAGGATTTAATATATTTCTTGACTCATCACATATAAAGGCTTAAAATGGCAAATATAACCTTTGCGTCAAAAACTAAATCTCATTTTAGCGCTACTACAAAAGTACATAAGGTTTTAATCGTAGATGATGACCAATCAATTCATGATATAACAAATATAGCTATTAAAGGTATGGAATTTTCTGATTTCGAACTTCAAGTACTCTCAGCATATAGTGCCAAAGAGGCAAAAGAGATTCTTCTTAATGAGTCAGATATAGCCCTAGCACTTATAGATGTTGTGATGGAAACTCCAGAGGCTGGATTGGACTTAGTTAATTACATCCGGAATGACTTAGAAAATAACCTGATACGACTCATAATCCGTACAGGTCAAGCAAATGATTTCCCACAAATGCAAGTTATTCAGCATTATGATATTAATGATTTTAAAGAGAAAACAGAATTAACCATAGAGAGAATGTATACCGCAATACGTTCATCAATAAAGCAGTATGAACAGTTGCTTGAACTTAGAAATAAGTACGAAGAAACATACACGAAAATGACTACAAATTCACTAACAATGCTCCCAAATAGAGTAAAGTTAGTTGAGTATTTTTCCCATCATACAAATCGAATTTTAATCCTTATTGATATAGTTGGATTTAGCGCTATTAACGATACAAATGGTTATACCGTAGGTGACTTTGTACTTAAAGAATTGGGTGGATTTTTATCTTCCATGTATGAAGGAAGTTTTGGCGTATACCATTTAAATAATGATCTATTTGCCTTGGTTACAAGAACAGAAGTAGAAGGTATAGTTGAGACTGCAGAGACGATAAAAAATGATATATCAAAGTTACATCTAGTAACTGATAACTTTAACAAAACTTTAGAGACTAGAATAGGGGTCGCTTATCAAACCGATGATGATGTAATAAGAAAAGCGGAACTTGCACTTAAGGAGGCAAGAAATACTGGAAGAAACCAGATTAAATACTACTCCAATGACCTAAAAGTTATACATCAAATACGTGACACAAATAAATGGGCGCCAATCATTAGCCATGCTCTTAAAAATGATGGTTTAATCGCTTATGCCCAACCTATATATGAAGTTGAGGGTGAGACGATAGATAAGTATGAACTTTTAGTTCGTTTACAATATGAAGATACTATTTACAGCCCTATACATTTTTTAGATGCTGCAAAAAATAGTGGATATCTTTATAATATATTTGAGTTTATGTTTGAAGAGGGTTGTCGAATGGCAGCATTAACGGGAAATAAATACAGTGTAAATATTGGCGACAGTGAATTCCAAAATGTAAATTTAGTTAGCTTTATGAATTCGTGTATAAAAAAACATGATGCGAACGGATCGCTCCTCTCTTTAGAAATTTTAGAATATAATACCATCACTCATTCAGATGACATTAAAGAAAAAATTGAAGCCATAACGGGGCTTGGTATAGAGTTTATAATTGATGACTTTGGTGTACAATGTTCGAACTTCGCACAAGCTCAATTTCTTCCAATTACCACTCTTAAAATTGATGGATCCTTTATTGAAAATATACATAAATCGGTTGATAGCCAGATAATTGTAAAAACAATTCAGACATTTGCAAAAGAAAAAGGTTTAAAACTCATAGCAGAGTTTGTATGTGATGAAGAGGTATATAACAAAGTCAAAGAGATGGGAATTTGTTATGTTCAAGGCTATTACTTAGGTGAACCTAAAGCAATTGTAGAAGGTACTCAAGGCTTTTAAGTGCAACTAATGGTAGATTTATTTATACACATCGAGAATTCAATTTTCTTTTAGCCCATTTTCGTTACCCTCAGTTACTATTAACTTGAAGGGAAATAATGTCTATAGAAAATAATATATTTGAAAAAGCAAAGAGTTTATCTAAAACATGGCAAAAGGAAATCTCCAGTAAGCGTCAGAAACAAGAAAAAAAGTTTCATGAAATGATGCTCAAAATGTTACAAGATCCACAAAACAAGCTTTTTCTCATAGAGTTGTTAGACCAAAGTTTTAGAGCTTCAAACACAGATAGAGTAGCTGATCAGCTTGAGTTCTTGTTTAGTAAGTATGAAGACATAAAGTTCTTTACTAAATTTGAGGATGTATTGATTTGGCTCTTCCGTGACATTGGGATATACCTTACAAGTGTCTCTGTTCCTCCTTTTATCAAGTACCTAAGAAACGACATTAGTGCCATTGTTATAAAGGGCGAGGATGAACTTCTTTCTCAACACCTTAAAAATAGAAGAGCTGAAAATACAAGAGTAAACATCAATATTATTGGAGAAGCTGTTTTAGGAGAGGGCGAAGCGCGGGATAGAATTGAGAAATATGTAAAATCTCTTAAAAATCCAGATATAGATTATATTTCTATAAAAATTTCAACAATTTTTTCCCAAATAGTGCCACTTGCACATGATTGGAGTGTTGAAATGATATCTCAGCGGATAGCTCTCATCTACGATGCAGCTATAGAAAATAAGTTTATGAACTCCAAGGGACAGCTGGAGAACAAGTTTGTTAATCTAGATATGGAAGAGTATAAAGATATAGACCTGACGATAGACTCGTTTATGAGAACGCTCTCTTTAGAAAAATATAAAAATCTTTATGCCGGAATAGTGCTGCAAACTTATATGCCAGACGCACTAGGTTATGCAAAGAGATTAGTGTCATGGGCAAAGAAAAGAGTCCAAGACGGAGGTGCTCCGATAAAGATTAGAGTTGTAAAAGGTGCAAATCAAGAGATGGAACTCACAGAAGCAAGTCTCAAAGGATGGCCCTGCGTTACTTATAAAAACAAGAGTGAAAGCGATGCAAACTTTAAAGTGCTCATTGATTTCTTACTTGCAAAAGATGTTGCGCCTTATGTAAACATTGGGGTAGCCTCACATAATCTGTTTGACCAAGCCTTTGCATATGAGTTAGCTATAGAGAGAGGAATGCAAAAGTACTATTGCGCTGAAATGCTAGAGGGGATGAGTGAAAGTGCGTATAAGGTACTTAAAAATGACGGTATCGATGTTATTTTATATGCGCCAACCGCGACCAAAGAAACTTTTACAAACGCCATAGCTTATCTTGTAAGAAGATTTGATGAAAATACGGCAGAGCAAAATTTCTTACGTCATAGTTTTGGACTAAATGTTGAAGATGACACTTGGGATAAGTTGGTAAAAACTTTTGATGATTCCATAACGATTATGGATAGCCTCAATCTGACACCCTATAGAACCCAAGATAGATTAACGGAGACAATTGAATCAACGAATAGCATTGGGGATTTCGATAATGAAAGTGATACAGACTTCTCACTTGAAACAAATAGAGTCTGGGCACAGGCCATTGTAGATAAATGGTCAAACATAAACAAAACAGGTGGATACCACGCTCATTCAGTTATTGCTGGAGATGAGGTCAAGGGTGAAACAAAGACAGTTGTTATGGACAAGTCACAGTTTCATAAAAATATAGAGGTGGGAAGTTACACTAAAGTCGGCAAAGAACAGTTGCAAATAGCGCTAGCTATCGCTAAAAAAGATACTGATGGCTGGAGTAGAAAAACTTCACTTGAGAGATATGAGACACTTGCTAATGTGGCAAATGAGTTTAAAAAAGCAAGAGCCGACCTCATAGGAGTTGCAGCTGCTGAGGTTGGAAAAGTATTTTCTGAGACTGATGTTGAGGTGAGCGAGGCTATCGACTTTCTTTACTTTTATCCACACTCATACAAAAAAATAGAAGAGTTAGACTCCATAGAATTAAAGCCTAAAGGGATTGGACTTGTTGTTAGTCCGTGGAACTTTCCCATTGCTATACCCGTAGGTGGCATTGCCGCCGCACTTGCAACAGGAAACACGGTTATACTTAAGGCGTCATCGAATTCAATACTTTGTGGTTATAGACTATGTCAGTGTTTTTGGGACGCAGGAGTGAGTAAAAATACATTGCAGTATGTCATTGCGGATGGTAGTGACGTGAGTAGTGAGCTAGTGGCAAACGAAGATGTGGCTTTTGTAATATTTACAGGCTCTGAAGATACGGCATACAATATGCTGCATACGCGTCCAAACTTACATATAAGCGCCGAAACAGGTGGTAAAAACGCGACCATTGTGACAGTGCTTGCAGATAAGGACCAAGCTATCAAAAATGTTGTGGCCTCCGCGTTTAACAACTCTGGACAAAAGTGTTCAGCAACGTCACTTCTTGTTTTAGAAAAGGAACTTTATAATAACAAAGTTTTTATAGAAACCTTAGTAGACGCGGCTAAGTCATTAGAGGTTGGAAGCGTTTGGGATTTACATAACAAAATAGGAACTATGAGCTCACTTCCAAACGCAAAACTAAAAAAGGCACTAGATTATCTTGATGATGAAGAAGAGTGGCTCATCAAACCAAGATTTGCAACAGACAATCCATACATGTTAAAACCATCGATAAGATGGGGAACCAAACGTAATGACTATTGTCATATGAATGAGCTGTTTGGTCCAGTGCTTAGCATTATGTGCGCACAAAACTTAGAAAACGCCATAGAGATTGTAAACGCGACGGGCTACGGTCTTACATCTGGAATAGAAAGTTTAGATGAGAGAGAAAAAGTAATATTTAAAGAGAAGGTATTAGCTGGAAACCTCTATCTAAACCGTATGACAACAGGGGCTATAGTAAGAAGACAGCCATTTGGTGGTATGAGAAAGTCAAGTATAGGAAGTGGTAGAAAAGCTGGTGGATTTAACTATGTCACTCAGTTTGTAGATATCACAAGAACCCCGAGTATTACTAGAGACACATGTACCAATACATTAATTGAGCACTATAGAGTAAACCTTACTGTAGATGGTTTAGAAAATATACTTAATACTTGTGAAAACTTTGTCTACTGGATAGATAAAGAGTTTTCTCAAGAAAAAGACTACTCGAACATAAGAGGAGAGAGCAACTGTGCTAGATACCTTGGTGTGAAAAGTGTCTTACTAAGAGTTGAAAATAGCGCAACGATCGAAGAAATAATTTGTTCACTAGTCGCCATTAAACTTGTAGGTTCTAAGCTGCATTTATCAATTCCAGCAGAGACTACTAGTAGCGCCATTAAAATACTACAAGAAAATAAATCAATACTTCTTGAGGATGATGAGCTTTTCATAGAAGACGAAAATGAGCTTATAAACGCCATCAAGTCACATGAAAGAGTGAGGTTTCTGACACAGGAACCAATAAGCGAGCATATACGTAAAGTACTTAGTAATGATGCTATTTATATCTCGGATGAGCCATTTGTAGCCCATGGCAGATTAGAAATGTTACACTACTACATCGAACAAAGTATCTCAGATAGTTATCATAGGTATGGTAATCTTGGCGCGCATAAACACATAAATAAAGAGGAAAAATAATGGAAACACCCGTATTAGTATCGTTTAGTTTATATATGATTTTGATGGTAGGCATTGGAGTCTACTTCTATTTTAAAACAGACAACTTGAGTGATTACGTACTTGGAGGTCGTGGACTTGGACCTGGTGTGACAGCTCTAAGCGCTGGAGCATCAGATATGAGTGGATGGCTTTTGCTTGGACTTCCTGGTATGATGTACTCACAAGGACTAGTTGGATCTTGGATTGCTGTTGGGCTTATACTTGGAGCCTATTTAAATTGGCACTATGTTGCTAAACCCTTAAGAGTTTATACTCACTACCTTAATGACTCTATTACGATTCCGGATTATTTTTCAAACAGATTTGAAGACAAGGGAAATTCACTTAGACTTGTTACCGCTATCGTTATTTTAGTTTTTTACACACTTTATACATCTTCGGGACTTGTTGGCGGAGCAAAACTCTTTGAAGCCACTTTTGGACTAGAATATATAGACGCGCTCTTAATAGGTAGCGTTATCATCGTTTCATATACGTTTTTAGGTGGCTACAACGCGGTGAGTTGGACAGACTTTATCCAAGGGATTTTGATGATGTTGGCACTTGTCGTCACTCCTATTGTGGTTATAATGGATATTGGTGGGATTAGTGAAGCACTCTCTATCATCGAAAAAGCTAAAGAATCTAACCTGAGTATATTTCACGGGAGTTCCTTTGTCGCAATTGTCTCTCTTTTAGCTTGGGGACTTGGGTATTTTGGTCAGCCTCATATCTTGGTGCGTTTTATGTCAATCCGTCACGAAAATGAGATGCAAAGGGCTAAACAGATAGGTATGACTTGGATGGTTATTTCAGTACTCGGTTCACTCAGCGTTGGTTTTTTTGGATTTGCTTATGTATTGGCAAATGGCGTATCGCTTGATGATAGTGAAAAAGTTTTTATAGTGCTCTCTCAACTCCTTTTTAACCCTTGGATATCAGGCTTTTTACTAGCTGCAATCCTAGCCGCCATTATGAGTACCATTGATTCCCAACTTTTGGTTTCTTCATCAGTTCTAACACGAGACATCTATCATGCTATCCTCAAAAAAGACGCAAGCGATAAAGAACTCGTCTGGATAGGAAGACTAACGGTAATCATCATCGCATTAATCGCTTTGTATATCTCAACAGATAGAAATGCAAGTGTTCTCCAGTTAGTTTCGTATGCTTGGGCTGGTTTTGGTGCCGCGTTTGGACCACTAGTGATACTTAGTTTGTACCATAGAGGAATTACAAAAGAAGGTGCCATAGCAGGTATGATTACGGGAGCTTTGACTGTCATAATATATAAACAACTTGAAGGTGGAGTGTTTGATCTTTATGAGTTGTTACCTGGATTTGTTATGTCGTGGATTGCAATTGTCATTGTGAGCAGGTTTACAACAGAGAGTGAAAATGCAAAAGTCATTTTTGATGAAGTGCATGCCAAACTTAAAAACTAAAGAAAACATATTTTTATTTACTGACGGTAGTGTAAATCCTCAAACTGGAGTTGGATATGGGGCTTGTCTATTTTTAGATAAGCTCGAGTCTCCTCCTAGTGAACTAGAACATAAAATTAAGATTAAAAAGTTCGAGAACACATCCTCTACAAAATTAGAACTAGAGACACTCTTGTGGTCTTTAGACGATCTAAGTTTAAAAAACTATAAAATAGTGGTTTATACAGATTGTCAAAACACAATAGGGTTGTTACAGAGAAGAGATGGTTTTGAGAGAAAGAACTATATGACAAGTAAAGGAAATCAGATAAAGAATCATGAACTTTATAAAGTGTTTTATAAAATATTAGATATTTTGGATATCGAGTTCATTAAAGTAAAAGGTCATAAAAAGTCATCACAAAAAGATAAAATTGATGATATATTTACTCTTGTCGATAAAGCCTCAAGAGAAGCACTTAGGAATAATAAGTAAATTATTGGGCTAAATCCAGTTTGTGACTTATCGTTTTACTTTATATATTAATTATTAATGTTAAAATCGATAATTAGACAATAAAGATGAGTGAAAGTTGGTTATACTATATGACACTTCAATTTATCAAATATTAAAAAATAGGATTATTAATGGCTAAAACAAATTACAGTTATGAAAAACACGGTCGCGAGATGGAAAAGAAAAAGAAAAAAGAAGAGAAGCTTAAGAAAAAGCAAGCTAAAAATAGTGATGGAGAAGAAGAGTCAACTCCCCCTTCAGATGAGTCCAAGACTTCAGAAGCATAAGGTATGACCTTAGCTTTTGGCTAACCCCTACGTTACTTTTATCTCCTTATCGCTTAACTGGATAAAGCAGTCCCCTCCTAAGGGACAACTTGAGGTTCGAGTCCTCATAGGGAGACCA
>CAWUTM010000104.1:0-5006 GCA_963925755.1 uncultured Sulfurimonas sp.
TCCAACAGCTACAAATATAAGAGCGATACTTACGCCTGTAAATGTTAATGAAACTGGTTGAGTGAAGTTAGGCACTTGCAACTTCTTCGCAGCGTTTACATGTACAGTCTTCTGTCGTTGCTTGGAATTTCCAACATCTAGGACATTTAAACGCAGTCGCTTTAGCGATGCTAAATTTAGCACCAGCTACTTCAAAGCTACCAAGTACTTCCTGGGCTTTTTCGTTTGAAACAGTTGAAACAACAAACCAGTCTTCGGCATCTACCGCATTTAGCGCAAGAGCAATTTCTGAGTCTGTAGAAATAACTAACTCTAAAGTGCTTTTAATGATTTTTTCTTTTTTAAGCCCATCTACTATAGAACCAAAACCTTCACGCGCTTTTGTCATATACTCAGCATTGAAGTCAGATTTACCAGTAGCGATAGGCTCATAAACTAAGTCAAAGATTGATGTAACATCACCTTTAATGATAGCTGGTGCATGGTCTATAATCTCATCACAAGTGTATGTTAAGATAGGAGCCATTAAAAGTAAAAGACTCTTAGCTATCATAGCCATCGCGCTTTGACTTGCCATACGTCTTGGGTCATTTTTTGCATTACAGTAAAGAGAATCTTTTGTCATGTCTATGTACATTCCACTTAACTCGTTTGCTATAAAGTTGTTAAGTGTGCTCATACCATGAACAAAGTTATACTCAGAAAATGATTTATGAACTTCAGCAAATACTTCAGAACTTACATTTAAAATCCATTGATCTAGCGCACCCATATCTTCATATGCCGTAAGAGTTTCAAGGTCGTTGATGTTAGCAAGCATAATTCTAAAAGTATTTCTTAGTTTACGATAGTTCTCAGAAATCTGTTTTAAAATCCCTTGAGAGATTTTTAAATCGCCTTGGTAGTCAGAAGAAGCTACCCAAAGACGAAGTATTTCACTACCATACTCTTTGAGAACTTTCTCCGGTGCAATAACATTTCCCTTAGACTTAGACATTTTTTCGCCCTTGTCATCAACAGTGAAACCATGAGTTAAAACAGCTTTATATGGTGCTTTATGCTCAACCGCGCAAGAAAGGAACATGGAAGACTGGAACCAACCACGATGTTGGTCACTTCCTTCTACATAAAGGTCAGCCTGATACTCTCCAGCATCATAGTTACGAGATTTTAAAACAGAGTTCCATGTTGAACCAGAGTCAAACCATACATCTAAAATATCAGTTACTTTTTCAACTTCATCTGCCTTGTATCCAGAACCAGGATAAAGAAGGTGCTCAGTTGGCATAGAGTACCAAGAATCACTTCCTTGCATCTCAAAAATCATAGCAACATAGTTTAAGACTTTTTCGTCAAATATAACTTTACCAGTAGCTTTTACTCTAAAGAACGCAATAGGAACACCCCAGTCACGTTGACGAGAAATACACCAGTCAGGTCTATTTTCTACCATTGATTTAAGTCTATTTCTACCAGTTTCTGGAACAAACATAGTTTTTTCTATTTCAGATAGTGCAATGTTTCTAAGAGTTGAATCTTGACCTTGTGGCTTTTCATCTACAGAAATGAACCATTGTCTAGTCGCTCTAAAGATTAGAGGAGTATGTGAACGCCAACAGTGTGGGTATGAGTGAGTAAACTTAGACACTTTAAGAACGGCATCGCCCATAAGGTCTATTAAATCATCATTTGCCTTGAAGATATGACGCCCTAAAAAGTCTTCTGCGTTTGGAATAAGCTTGTCTTTAACTATAGTGTCATCAAAACAACCAGTCTCATCAACAGGCATAACAACTTCTAGGTCATAAAGAAGACCAACACGGTAGTCATCTTCACCATGTCCAGGAGCAGTGTGAACACAACCAGTACCACTGTCCATAAGAACATGTTCACCCAAAATGATGCGAGACTCACGTTTGTTTAGAGGATTTATAGCTTTACAGTTTTCAAACTCTGTCGCTTTAAATGTTTGAAGTACTTTTCCACTGATAACTTCTTCTTCAACCATAGAATTGAAAAGTTCACGAGCCACGATAAAACCAGTATCTGTAAGTACATACTCTTCATCAGGATTAAGAGAAATCGCAGTATTTGCTGGGATAGTCCAAGGAGTTGTCGTCCAGATGACTGGAGCTGCGTTTCCTGTGATGTTGAGTTTCGCTTTGGCTGCGTCATCTAACTCAAACGCGATGAAGATAGAGTGAGACTCTTTGTCTTCGTACTCAACTTCAGCTTCAGCGAGTGCAGTTCTCTCAGCCCAAGACCAAAAAACAGGTTTACTTCTTTCTATTAAAAGACCTTTGTTCGCTACACCACAAAGTGTACGGTAGATGTTGGCTTCAAACTTATAGTCCATAGTTACATAAGGTTTTTTCCAGTCGGCGATGATACCAAGAGTTTTAAACTCGTCTCTTTGAATATCTACAAATTTTGCAGCATGTTCACGACAAAGTTTTCTAACTTCTGCAGTCTCAAGAAGTTCTTTCTTCTGCTTTCCACCAAGTTTTTTCTCAACTTGTTGTTCTATTGGTAGACCATGACAATCCCAACCCGGAGTAAAACGTACAGACTTACCATTGAAGTAGTTATGTTTAACGATGATGTCTTTAAGGACTTTATTAAGCGCGTGACCAATGTGAATATGACCATTCGCATAAGGAGGTCCATCATGAAGAGTAAACTTTGGAGCGTCTTTACGATTTGCTTTCATCTTCTCATAAACTTTATTCTCATCCCAAGCCGCATAGCGTTTAGGTTCGTTGTTTATTAAATTTCCGCGCATCGCAAAACTAGTTGTCGGTAATAGTAGTGTGTCTTTGTAGTCCATCTGTACCTCGAAGTTATTATAAAAGTTTTGCATTATAGCTTTTTAGTGATTAAAAGCTTATAAAAGTGATATAATAAGCATATATAAAGATTACTATGAAGGCTTCTAATACCATGAAACTGCACCTTATATTTATCGGTAACAAGTTTGTATATAACAACTCTTTAAAAAATTATATACTTCAAAATATAGAAGAAAAAAACGAGTTTATAGACTCTATAACCTATTTCAAGTCGAGTGATAATTCTCTCTTTTTATATCTTGAGCGAGAGTTAAACTCTAATGACAAGTTTATAATCATTACATCTAAACAGAACTTCTCAACCGTAGGTAAACTCATATGCACCGCTACAAGTGACAACCAAATTGTACATGACAATATGCTCATCCCTCAAAAAGCCGCATTGTTTCATGAAAGAAGTTATCTTTTAGAGTATAAAGAAGCAATCATAAACGTACTACAGATAGATGATGGACAAAAGATGCCGGAACTACTTATTATGAGTAAAAATACAAAGGCAAGAATTCATATATTCGACGAAGAGAGAGAAACGCTTATAAATATTCTTAACCCAATCGCTCAGATGTATGAAGTACAATTTGAAGTTATTGAAGAAGTGCGAGGCTGGTTGCAAGTAGATATATTTAGTAATAAATATGGAGATATCTCTCATTTTATTAATGGAGTAAAAAAGTTACTTCCAAAAAAACTCATTAACTCATCAAGCGTTGTTACTCACATAATCCAAAGACTCTCCTCAGCCGCTAAAAAGATTACCTTTAGTGAAAGCTGTACAGGTGGACTACTATCTTACTACTTCACAAAAGAAAATGGCGCTTCTAAAATTCTTGATGGTTCACTTGTGACATACTCTAACCTCATAAAAGAAAATTGGCTAGCCGTTATGCCTTCTACACTAGAGAGCTATGGTGCTGTAAGCGCTGAGGTAGTAGATGAAATGAGTGCGGGTGCTATAAATGTGAGTGGCGCAGACTTCGCCATCTCAATAAGTGGCATAGCGGGAGACAGTGGCGGTACTATTGAAAAACCTGTAGGTACTGTTTACATAGGTGTAAGAACTAAAAACAGACATAAAGAAGAGCGTTACCATTTTGATGGGGATCGAAATTATGTGCAACATCAGAGTGTGATGAGTGCTATAAAAATGCTCGTACTTATAGATAAAGATACTTTTTTCTAAATTTAGCTCTCTTTATCTTGACATGTTAAGGCTATTTGCCTATAATTTCGACCTCTTAACACAAAGAGAAAAAATGTCTTGTTAGCTCAGCTGGTAGAGCACGTCACTTTTAATGATGTGGCCGATGGTTCGAATCCATCACAGGACACCATTTTAAACTAAAACAAATATATGCGGTGGTAGCTCAGCTGGTTAGAGTACCTGCCTGTCACGCAGGGTGTCGAGGGTTCGAGTCCCTTCCACCGCGCCATATGTTTTAGTTTCGATGGGCGTTTAGCTCAGTTGGTAGAGCGCTACCCTTACAAGGTAGATGTCACTGGTTCGAGTCCAGTAATGCCCACCATTGATTTTACAAACCTTTCGTTTATGAAAGAACAGTGACCCTTTCGTCTAGTGGCTAAGGACACTATCACTTCATGGTAGGAACAGAGGTTCAAATCCTTTAGGGGTCGCCACTTAATTTTGGTGTTAGAAATTTAAAATGGGCGTTTAGCTCAGTTGGTAGAGCGCTACCCTTACAAGGTAGATGTCACTGGTTCGAGTCCAGTAATGCCCACCATTTTAATTATTTGTACTAAAAATTTCAATTTACATAGTTCACTATGCTACATTAAAATTTGTAAGCACAACTATTTCATATATATGCGCGGTGGTAGCTCAGCTGGTTAGAGTACCTGCCTGTCACGCAGGGTGTCGAGGGTTCGAGTCCCTTCCACCGCGCCACTTCTTTTTAACCAACTTCACTTAAAAATTCAACTAACATTATCTTGAAATTCTATTCTTAGTAGAATCATCCATATATAACCTTTTATTGAGTCCAATTATAACTAATTTATATGGAATTTTATAGAAAGACTAAGAAGAGTTTTAAGTTGTAATGAAACCTAGGCTATAATAACAAAAATAAACTATGATAAAAGAGAATACACTATGCAAAGAGTAGAACCTATGACACTTTTTGGCTATGAAAAACTACA
>CAWUTM010000105.1:0-16097 GCA_963925755.1 uncultured Sulfurimonas sp.
TTACAGCGAGTAAAAGTACATCTATTTCTTTAGGCATATGCTTTTTCTAACTCTTTGTTTTTTTCTCCAACAAGTTCCACTACTTCATAATTGTCTTTATCTTTGAGTAACTCTAATGTTAGTTTATGGTTTAAGTCATGCCTTCCAGCAAGAGCCTCGTAGTTTCCTAAGAAGTTCATTCCTATAAGTGACATATCACCAATAGCGTCAAGAATTTTATGTCGTACAAACTCATTCTCAAAACGTAGTCCCTCTGGGTTGAGTATTTTCTTATCATCAAGCACTATCGCATTTTCAAGAGAACCACCAAGTGCTAGACCTTTAGAACGCAGGTACTGTACTTCATGTAAAAAACCAAAAGTTCTCGCTCGTGAAATTTCTTTTTTATAGCTTTCTTTTGTAAACTTAAGAACATACTCTTGTTTTTGAATAACGGGGTGTGGAAATTTAATAGTAAAGTCGTATTGTAAATCAGGTGAAGGGGAAAGTTTTACATACTTATCGCCCTCTCGTACTTCTATCTCTTTTTTAATACGCATAATTTTTTTAGGCGCATCTTGTTCTAAAAGACCGGCTTCATCTAAAAGCATACAAAAACTCGCACTACTTCCATCCATTACTGGTATCTCATCAGCATCTACAATTACTCTAAGATTATCAATTCCATAAGCGTAAACGGCAGACAACATATGCTCTATAGTAGAAATCACATGCCCATCCTTTCCTATAACTGTTGCCATTTTTGTGTCGACTACATTCTCTGGGATAAGAGGTATAGAAACAGCGACATCACTTCTATAAAATACAATGCCACTATTTTCGGCTAAAGGTTCTAATATAAGTTTTACCGGTGAACCTTTATGGAGACCTATTCCAACAAGTTCTACACTTTTTTTAATAGTTGTTTGGTACATTATATCTCCTAGTTTCTATCTATAATCTTTTTAGCTTCTTTAATAATATTGTTAACATTTAAGTCTATCCATTGACTATCCATCCATTCTTGAGGACGAACTTCTATACCTTGTACTAAAACACCGAAGTGCAAATGATCACCCATAGCATACCCACTCTTACCTGTGTTAGCTATCACTTCTCCCTTTGTAACATTATCCGAAGTATTTACTTTTACGCTTGAACAGTGGCCATAAAGCGTATATAGTCCTAAACCATGATGGATAAGTGGCATATTTCCATAAAGTCCATTATAGTCATTAAAAACAACCTCTCCACCATTTTGAGGTTTAATACTCGCCATAGAATTACTTGCTAAGTCAAGTCCAAGATGATAAGAATAAGAGATATTTTTTCCATTGTAAGAGTACTTTCTATGATCCCCAAATGTTGCGACAACCTGTCCATTTTTCAGTGGATACATTTTGTTTATATTAAAGTTGTCAATCTTCTTTGTGTTTATTTTCGAAGTAAGATCATGAATGAGTTTTTCATTTTTCGCTCTAACCTCTTCATTTATGATTTTAAACTGCTCTATAGAATCTTGGACACCTTGCGTCTCAACAAATTCTTCTGCCAAGTCTGCAATTTTTCCCTTTAAAAACTCATCACTAATTGTCATATGTGAAACTCTATAGCTCTTTTGTTTTAAGTATAGAGGTATATAAGCTTTAGCGACATTTCCAGCCTTGTCTTTTGCTATAACCGTTGCTTTAAAGTCTTTATCAACTACAGGCCAAGCTAAAAGAGAAATGTAATAACCCTCTTTATAAAAAGGCTGTGGATGAAATACTTTGTCATTATCTGATTCAATATAAATATCTTGAAGGTTTTCATCATCAACTTTAAAAATAACAATAGCGCTTCCACCACGAGAAATTTTATATGAGTTATTTACTATGTTTAATTGTGGTCTTTTTCTATCAATAATATATTTAAAAGTCTTTTTAGCCTTGTTTCCTTTTAAAAAGTTCCATTTACTAAGGTCTTGAGCTTCTACTATTATCTCAACACTAGACTTAATAGCATAAGTGCTTCTCGGAGGCTCCACTTCTAAAACAAGCGAATTTTTAGGGTCCATAAGTCGTTCGTACTGAAGTACTTTTTCTTCATCGCCATTTTTCATTACTATCTTGTAAGACTTAACTCCACTCTCATCATCTATCTTGATATTTAAAGATGTTTTGAGGTTCCAGTACTCACTATGGTCTATCACTATCGTTGGCGCGTTTCTCTCAAACATTGAAGAGAAATATATGTATATTCCTCCACCTAAAAGGGTACTTAACACAATCGTAAATATCAATGAACTATTATTACTTTTTTTTCTCAACTTTTATTTCCTTAATTACTGTTCTTTTATTTTTATCATATTCATAGAGTATTACCTTATTAACATTCACAATACTTAAAGGCTCTTTCATTAACGAATATGCATCTTTCATAGATGCCCCACTCTTTTGTAGCTCTTCATCACTCACATAGAGCTCGGCTACAGTTGCCTCATTCACTAAAAGCATACTTTTTAAGAGTAATGCCTTTAGTCTAAAGTACGACAGGGGGACTCTATTTCGCATATACTCATTTGCAACACGGTACTCTGCGTTTAGTGCTATTAATTCACTAGAAATAGCAAATATTGTGCCATCACAATCATCGCTAACAAACGCATTATATCGTTTTAATATGCCTGTATATAGAGAAGTTGCCATTTTCGAGTTAATCTTTATATTGTTCTCTTTAAAAAACAAGAACAAAGCCTTTGTATCGGCTGTCGCGTTTAAGGTGTACTCTGCGGAGACAGCCTTAGAACTCCTCGCTTTATCAAACCAAGGCAAGAAAGAAAGGTTAGTGTCTATCTCTTCTACATAGTGCATTGAAACTTTCTTATGAAGTGTCAATACATACGAGTACAAAGCATTCGCATTTGCAAATGAACTATCATCTGTCGTTATTAGAATATGACTAGCTTCTAGTATTTTATTAATTTCTAACATAAGCATACTTTTTTATTGCAATTATATACTATTTTTTCTCCATTTTATAAACGTAAGCTAATATTTCAGCGACAGCTGCGAACAGAGCTTCTGGAATAGCTTTATCTAACTCAACTTCCGCATATAAAGAACGCGCAAGTGGTGGATTTTGTACTATGTGTACATTATTTTCTCGAGCAACTTTTTTAATCTGCTGTGCCATATTGTCAATACCTTTTGCCACAACGATAGGTGCTTTAGAGACTCCTTCATCGTACTTTATAGCTACTGCATAGTGAGTAGGATTGGTAATGACGACATCCGCATTAGGGACTTCTGACATCATACGTTGACGTGAGAGTTCCATCTGTTTTTGCTTTATTTTTGATTTAACAAGAGGATCTCCCTCCATGTTTTTCATTTCGTCTTTAACTTCTTGTTTTGACATTTTAAGCCCATCAAAGTACTGCTTTCTAACAATAATAATATCTATCAGTGCAAATACAAAGATAATGAGAAGCATAACGAGTGCTATGATAATCATCTTATCTTTGAGCCAATCTAGCTGGTCAGCCAAACCAAAAAGCGCGACAGTTGGAAGTTCTTCTATAAAGTAAAAAAAGAAAATAAAACCTACGCCTAATGTTGTAAACGCTTTAAAAGTAATTTTTACGCCCTCTATGACTTTTTTCATAGAAAAGAGGTTTTTGGCACCTTTAATTGGATTGATTTTTGAAAATTTTGGCATGATCGCGTCTGTAGTAAAAAGAAATCCAAACTGTGCAAAAGCTGCTATAACACCAGCGACAGCAACTGCTACAGCCAAGGGGATAACCATTAAAAGTCCCTCTTTCATAGTTATAAATCCGACTTCAATCATAAACTCTTTATCCAAAGGTCTTCCAACCAATGAGAAGTAGTACTTAAAAAGGTTTAGCATATGGTCTGCGATAAAAGGAAAGAGAATCAAAACTGCTAAAATCGCGACAAAAAGAGTTATAACGCCTGATGCATCTTGAGACTTAGGGACATTTCCCTCTTTTCTGGCGTCTGCAATCTTCTTATCGGTGGGTTCTTCCGTTTTTTCCTGATCGTCAGCCATATCTAATTACAAAAACCTAGTCCATTTTCATAGACAAGTCAATCCAATTAGCTTGATGAATAAGTGCACCTGAACTTATTGCATCTACGCCACTTTTAGCATAAGATTCTATTGTTTCAAGGGAGATGTTTCCACTCGCTTCTAAGAGTATGTGAGGATAATTTTCATCTCTAAACATTACTATCTCTTTTATCTGGTCTGGTGTCATGTTATCACACATAACAATATCACAGTCAGATTCAAATGCTAGTTTAGCTATTTCAAATGTCTCAGCCTCAACTTCAATTTTTGTAGTAAAAGGGATATTTTTTCTAGCTGTTTTTATATAAATTTTTAAATCTTTTATAGTCTTTAAGTGTGTATCTTTAATCATAAGAGAATCATCAAGTCCCATTCTATGATTAACTGCCCCACCTTGACTTGTTGCATACTTTTCAAAAACACGTAATAACGGCCGTGTCTTTCTTGTGTCAAGTAGTTTTACACCATATGGTTCTATTAAGTCTGCATACTTCTTTGTAAGTGTTGCAATTGAACTTGCATGAAGAATTATATTTAGAACTGTTCGCTCACATCTAAGAAGTGTATGCGAATCAGCTTTTAATGTAGCTATAATATCACCACTTTTAAATGACTCGCCATCACCTTTTAACCATTTTATTTCAAACTTCTCTAAAATTGCTAATTCATCAACATATTTCTGACCAGCAACTATTCCATCACTCTTGGCAAATATTCTAGCACTCGCATCAATGGCAGGTTCTACAAGTGCATATAAATCACCGCGACCAACATCTTCAGCTAGTGCAGCTTTCACAAAACGCTTAATCATAGTGCCAACATTCTCTCAAGTGCTATCTTCGCCCATTTCTGAGTTTTCTCATCTATTGTTATCTCGTTTATTGGCTCGCCATCATCTATAGCCTTGAGTGTTACATAGAGGTCTTCTAATGTTGTTTCATTCATAGTTGGACATTCTGGTTTTGTGGAACTAAGCACATAAGTATTTTCTTTACGTAAACGGTTTACAAGGTTAAACTCTGTTCCAACTGCGACTTTTTGATCTACAGGAAGTTCAGCGATATACTTGATAAGTTGAGATGTAGAACCAACAAAATCACTTGCGTCACAAATAGCGGGATCACACTCAGGATGTGTCGCTATTAAAATTCCTGGGTATTTTTTTCTATAAAACGCGATGTCATCAACTGTAAAAAGTTGATGCACAGAACAAAAACCATCATAACATAAGATGTCACACTCCGCAGGATTTCCTTCTTGACCTATAATCATAGACTTTAATCCCATCTGATTTGCTATATTTTGACCTAAGCATCTATCTGGAACAAAAAGAATCTTTTTGCCTTCTTGGAGTGCTGCGGTAATGATAGTCTTAGCATTTGAACTTGTACAGACCATTCCGCCCATCTCACCAACTTTTGCTTTTACGTCTGCGTTTGAGTTTATATAAGTGATTGGAAGTATGTCCTCACTTTTAATGCCGTGGTCATTTAAAAACTTAACAGAATTATCAAAATAAAGTGAGTCAATCATACGAGCCATCGAACAACAAGCTATTTTAGGCATTACTACGCGTTTCTGGGGACTCAGAACTTTTACGCTCTGTCCCATAAAACCAACACCACAGAAAAGTACAAACTCAGCATCATCGGCCTTCGTTCGTATAGCTAGTTCAAGAGAATCACCTGTGATATCTCCCATCTCAAATACTTCATCGCGTTGATAAAAGTGAGCAACAACCGTTACGTCCAACTTCTTTTTTAATTCATTGATTTTAATTTTAAGTTCATCATTTGTAAATTGCAAAATATATCCTGTCTTGTATAATTATGTGATTATACCAAAAAACTTTATATGCTTATTAAGATAGAAAGTGTAAAATGTCACACAAAATTTAATTAAGGTTATTTATGGATTTTTTATTTAATACAAATGTACAGTTTTTCATAGCTGCTTATCTCGTTGGTGGTATTCCATTTGGGCTACTTTTAGCAAAACAGTTTGCTGGGGTAGACATCAAAGCAAGTGGTTCAGGAAGCATAGGTGCGACAAATGTTTTACGCGTTGTTAAAGAGACTAATCCTACATTAGCAAAAAAACTAGGAATCGCCACTTTAGCTCTTGATGCTTTCAAAGGCGTGCTAGTAGTTGCAATCGCATATTTCTTAAATATGAGCGAAGCTACTTTATGGGCTATTTCTATTTTAGCGGTTATTGGTCACTGTTTCTCTCCTTACTTAAACTTTGAGGGTGGAAAAGGCATAGCGACAGGTATGGGTGTTATGATGTTCATGATACCGCTAGAAACTCTTATCGCTCTTGTTGTGTGGGCGATTATGGCAAAAACTGTGAAGATTTCTTCTATATCTTCTCTTACCGGTGTCGCGGCACTTGGTGTTTCTAGTTTTTTTATTCATCCTGAAATGGCTCACGCTCCAGTTATTTTTATAGTATTTTTACTATTTTATAAGCATATTCCAAATATCATCCGTCTTATTAACGGTGAAGAGAAACGTGTAGTTTAATGACTATCTATATTGAGGATTTAAAATTTCAAGCAATTATTGGAATTTTAGACTTTGAACGTGAATCGCCACAAGACCTCATAATAAACATAGAACTCGAGTATGAATATATTGCAGAGTTTATAAACTATGCCGATGTATCTGAGCTTATTAAAAGTACTATGATTAAATCCAAGTTTTTACTCGTAGAAGATGCTTTAAAAGATTTATCATTTAAACTTAAAAAAGAATTTTCCAAGATTCAAATTTTAAACTTAAAGATAACTAAACCTTCAATTTTACCCGACTGTATTGTAAGTGTCGGGAATACCTATACATTCAATTCTTAATCCAAACTTTACTTTTATTTAAGGAAAGTTGAAAAAAACTTTAAAGCAACCTAAAACTGCGCTATAATTCGACAAAATATTAATAGAGGAAATAATTAATGCGCATTCTTATCATTGAAGATGAAGTTACATTAAACAAAATGCTTGCTGAGGGACTAAAAGAATTTGGTTACCAAAGTGATGTTGTTGAAACACTAAAAGATGGTGAATACTATCTTGATATCCGCAATTACGATTTAGTTCTTATGGATTGGATGCTTCCAGATGGAAACTCTGTTGATATCATAGGTGACATCAAAACAAATACACCTAAAACTGTTGTAGTTGTTCTTTCAGCTAGAGATGACAACGAAAGTGAAATCGAAGCTCTTAGAGCTGGTGCTGATGACTATATCAGAAAACCATTTGACTTTGATGTTTTAATAGCTCGTATTGAAGCTAGACTACGTTTTGGTGGAAGTAACATCATCGAAATCGAAGACTTGATTATCAATCCTGAAGAAGAAAAAATCACTTATAAAGAACAAGATATAGAACTTAAAGGTAAACCTTTTGAAGTACTTACTCACCTTGCTCGTCACCGTGATCAAATTGTTTCTAAAGAACAACTACTTGACGCAATCTGGGAAGAGCCAGAACTAGTTACTCCAAACGTAATTGAAGTTGCTATTAATCAAATTAGACAAAAAATGGATAAGCCATTAGGAATCACAACTATCGAGACTGTTCGTCGTCGTGGTTATAGATTTTGTTTTCCAAAAGAAATCAACTAATACATTTTAGTTTTAAATGATATAATCCCATATTTCAATATGGGATTATTCAATGCTCTATCAATATAGTATACGTCGTAACTTTCTTATCCAGCTAATTATTTCTTTAGCTTCTCTAATATTAATCTTCTCATCAATACTTTACTTTTTTATTGAAAATTCCATTTATGACAATAAACACCATGAACTTATTCAGTATGCTAAAAACATCGCTAACAATAACCCTGTTTTTAAAGATGATGAGCACTTAAATAAAGATATATTTTCCTTGAAAGTTGAAATCCTCTCCCCTAAAAAAAAGCTAGAACTTTCACAATTCCAAACAATAATAAATACCCATACCTACCTAACGATTATATATCCATATAACATTCAAAATAATACATATTTAAAAATAACGGAAGATATCAGTAGTACTAAATATCTACTTTCGAAGATTCTTAACTATATTTTTATTATTAACATAGCGGGGTTTATCCTCGTGCTCATATATGCCGTTGCCTTATCTAAGATGCTTGTTTCGCCATTAAAAACAATAAATGCCAAGTTATCTAATATGAATGAACACTTAATGAAACCTATAGAGATAAATAAGCTTCCAAAAGAGTTTTCCGATTTAGGAATAACTATCAATCACCTCATTTCTAGAATACAGAACTTTGTCAAATATCAAAAAGAACTTTTTATAGGAACGGCGCATGAACTCAAAACACCGTTGGCTGTAATAAAACTAAAAAATCAAGTTACGCTTATTAAAAAACGTTCTCCTGAAGAGTACATAGACGCGCTTAAAGTCACTAACAAAACTATTGATGAAATGAATATCATTGTTTCAAATATCCTTAACATAGGACGTCAAGAAGGTGCGCAACTTGATAAACCGGTAGAGGTGGATGTAATACAAATACTCAAAGCTAAAGCCGATGACTTTCATCTTCTTGCCGAGAATGAACAAAAAACTCTCAATATAAGTTTTGAGCCAAATGGTTTTATGGCAATGATGCAAGTTACGCTTCTCAACCAAATAATACAAAATTTTTTACAAAATGCCATTAAGTTTACGCCAAAAGGTAAATCTATTATGCTTAGAAGTTCTCAAGATGAAGTTGGTCTTCTTATAGAAGTAATAGATGAAGGCTGTGGTGTTGATGATAGTGTTGACCTTTTTGCGCCTTTTAAACGCCAAGGCAATAAACCTGGTGTTGGATTAGGTCTTTTTTTAGCAAAAAGCGCAGCGGATGCTTTGGGGGCAAAAATAAACATAAAAAATAGAGAAGATAATATTGATGGAACTGTCGCAAGTTTGCAGTTAAACTCTAAGTTATCATGTATTCTTCCCAGACATAACTAATAGTTTGATAATTTAAAAAGTAATAAAGCTTTATTTTGCTATAAATCAACTACAAAATAATAACTATAAAATGTAAGGTTTTTTAATGGCTCTAATTATAAATGACGAATGTATAGCGTGCGATGCTTGTCGCGAAGAATGTCCAACAATAGCAATTGATGAGGGTGACCCAATTTACTATATTGACCCAGATAGATGTACTGAATGTGTAGGTATCTATGATGAACCCGCATGTATTTCGGTTTGTCCAGTTGACTGTATTGTTCCAGATAAAGATAACGTAGAATCTATAGCAGAACTACAGTTTAAAGCTAAACATCTAGAGATGGAAGAGCAATAAACTTTGGCTAAGAGAGTCGCTGTAATAGACATAGGTTCTAATTCAATTAGAATGGTTGTTTACGAAAGAACCTCTCGCTACGCATTTCATCTTCTTCATGAAGAGAAAAGTAAAGTGAGACTCTCTGAACATGCTTACCGGTACGATGGTAATCTTCAAGATATACCAATGCAAAGAACATTTGATGCTCTTGCGAACTTCCTTCAAATAAGTAAATCCTTCAAAGTGCGAAAACTTTTATGTGTTGCTACTTCAGCCTTGCGAGACGCGCCAAACCAAAAAATATTTCTCTCAAGCATAAAAGAAAAACTCAAACTCGACATTAAAGTAATTAGTGGAGAGCAAGAAGCTTATTATGGGGCTATTGCTTGTGCCAACTTACTTCCAAAGCAGAAAAATGCTCTTAGTATTGATATAGGTGGTGGTTCCACTGAATTCAGTGTTATAGATGAAGATAATGTTTCCCAAACAATCTCCTTAAAAATCGGTACAGTACGCCTAAAAGAACTCTATTTTGATAATAACGATATAGACGGTGCCGTACTGTATATAGACAATGAATTGGATAAACTACAAAATAAACAACTTGATACGCTCATAGGTATTGGTGGGACTTTTAGAGCTGTTTCAAATGCAATACTAAAACGCGATGAGTATCCTTTAAATAAAATACACGCATATGAATACAGCGCTGATATACTACAAAAGTATATAGATAAACTTCTTTGTGCAAGCAATCAAGAGTTAGATAATCTAGGTATAAAAGAAAATAGATATGATGTTATAAAACCAGGTGTTTTAATCATTCAAAGAGTGTTAAATAAACTTAAGATGTCTAAAATCATTACAAGTGGTGTTGGAGTACGTGAAGGAGTGTATCTTAGTGACTTACTAAGAAATGCTAAGCATAAGTTTCCTCATAACTATAATACCTCGGTTAAATGTCTTCTTGATTCTTATGTGGATGACACTCACTTTTCAACTCAATTAAACTCACTTTGTAAAAAACTTTTTGATTTAACAAGTGAATACTTTAACATAGAGAATAAATATAGATATGAATTAGCAATTGCGGCAAAACTCTATCCTATAGGGAGTAGTCTTCATTACTATTCTCAAAATAAGCACACATACTACCTTATACAAAATGCATTAGAATATGGGTTTTCTCATCAGACTACAACACTTATAGCGACACTTACCAAGTATGCGAAGAATAGACTTCCAGCTTGCTCTCACTTAGAAAAATATGCTGAGCTGCTTCCAGAAATAAATGTAACTAACTATCTGAGTTATATACTCTCTCTTAGTATTACGCTACTAAGTCACAGACCACGAAATATAGATTTTGAGTTATCTTTTGAAGAAGGTATTTTATCAGTAGAGTCTAAAAACAACTTATATATAGCAAAGTATGCTACAGACAAGTTAGAGTGCAACAACAAAGAGTTTAGAGTAAACTTTAACTCTTAGAACCTCTGTCCCATAGTAAACTCAAAACTTGACACTCTATCACCCTCTTCCGCAAAAAGAGGATTAGCGAACATTAACTGTATTGGTCCAACAGGTGAAAACCATTCTAGTCCAGCACCATAACCACCACGAGATATTTCAGAAATTGATTTATCCCCTATCATTCCCCAGTCTACATAAGTAACTATACGCATCTTTGCTTTAGGAATAAGAGGAAGACTAAGTTCAAGTGAGTTAGAAAATGTTTTTTCGCCACCAAGACGTCGTACACGTCCCGTACCATCTTTCCTAGTAGGAGCAAGTGAGTAAGACTCATACCCTCTAACGCTACCTATTCCACCCATGTAAAACTTCTCAGCAAGAGGAATAAATCCATTATTAATTACTACATTTAAACGTGCTTTATATCTAAAAATAGCATCAACCCCAATCCACTCTTCTAAACCTGTATATTTACCATAATTAGTTCTTGACTTAAGGAAATTTCCATTTCCACCAAGACCACTTTTCTCAAAACTCTGAGAAAGGTCAAAACCTTCACGGGCAAGATAGAAGTCATCCGTATTGTCCCACTTTATACTCAGGCTAACCGTACTCTTTGAATAGTCCTCAAAATAATATGCATCGAAGTTTGCTAAATCTACTCCACTCTCAAATTCATAAGAGTTACTTGAATATCCATAACCGACATAACCACTTACATAGCGAGAGAAACGATGTCCTGTTCCCACACTCATTCCATCACTAAAGACAGAGTAATCATTATAATTATAAGCTGAATGAAAGATCGAAAAGTTACCACTAAAGTCACTATCATTCAATCTATTATTTGAGATGTTAAATGAATAATTCTGAGTTCTTTCTGATTTTTCAGCTTTAAGACCAACGTTTATTCCACTTCCCCAGATGTTTCTATCATTTACACCTATACTAAGGAGTAATCCACCATAACTTCCATATCCACCACCAAGCTGTATATTTCCAGTTGACGCTTCTTTGAGTTTTACAACAAGATCCATATTTTTATTATCAATACGTTTTTCTTCTATAGTTGTGCCATCAAAGAATCCTAAACGCCCTAATGCGGCACGAGAATCTTTTAAGTCTGTTAAAGAGTACATATCACCAGGTCCTAGATAAAGTTCCCGTCTAACAATTCTATCAAGCGTTCTAGTATTACCAGATATAACAACATTTCTAATTTTAACTTTTTCACCTGGATTGATTTTAAACACAACCTCTACAGTGTGGTCGTCTTTGTTCTTTTTGAGGTCTGGTACAACTTGAGCAAATGCATAACTCAAATCTGAAATGGCAGTTTTAATATTGTCCGCATCCCCACGAAAATTTTTAATGTCAAACACTTCGCCTTTTTCTAAAGTCACAAATTCTCTAAGTTCGGATTCTTTCATGACTTCTTTACTTTGAAAGAGAGAAACTTTACTAATAGTATATGGTTGACCCTCCGACACCTGATAACTCATATCGGCGGTATAGTGATTAAAGTCCACTCTCACGAATGGTTCATTTACAACAGCGTCTAAATACCCCTGCTGCATATATAAGTCTTTAATTCTTAGGTTATCATAAGGAAGATCTTTCAAACTCATTTTTCCATCATTTTGTCCCCAAAACCAACCTACATAGTCCTCTTCTTTATTGGCTATAACAGAATCAAAATCATCACTATCTAAGCCATTAACACCTTCGTATCTTAGCTTACTAATAACAATCTCTTCACCTTCACTCACAACAAAAGTCACTTTAATACTTCCATTTTCAAGATACTCTTTTTGAATCTCTACCACACTATCTATTTTTCCATCTTGAGATATTGCTTCAATAATTCTTTTTTTAGCAGCTTCTAACTTAGTTTCATCGTATAAAGAACCTTTTTTAATCTGAACAATAGCAAATTGTTCTTCTTCATCTTCATCTTCTTTCCATCCAGATAGTATAACTTTAGAGATGATAGCCTTTTCTTTAAAATAAAATGTCAATTCACCATCTTCAAGTTCTGTCCAAATGTCATTAAAGTAACCCTGTTCAAAGTACTTTTTTATAGCATTGTCAACATCTTCAACCTCTATGTCATCACCAGTCTCAAATGTAAGCATTCTAAGCGCGACATTCTCTGAAAGATGCACTAAACCGTCGTATTTGATTGTTTTAATCAGCTGTCCATATATGTTAGTCGTAAAGATAAATAAAAAAAGAGGTAAAAAAAGTTTCATTAAGATTCCGTATCATAAAATTAGAGGTGATTTTACCCATTATGTGGTTAATAATAAGTAAAAGAGAAAATAAATGCTAAAATATTGGCATGAAAATTCTTATAACTTGTTTTCTTCTCTTTTTATCTGTAAATGCTCAAATGCTCACTAGAACAAAGGCTTTAATGGGAACATTTATAAGCATAAGTCTTGAGAAAAATGATAAGTGTTATTTCAACGATGCATTTAGGATTTTAAACAATGTAGATAAATCCCTTTCGTCTTACAATAAAAAGTCTCCTGTTTACCGTCTCAATGAAAACAAGAAGGTTCAGCTAGACAAATATAGCTATGAAGCACTCTCTTTAAGTCAAATATACTATAAAAAATCTCATACTTATTTCAACATTGCGATTGGTGCTATAACTAAAGATTTATATAGATTTGGAGAAGAACAAAGGCTTGCAAGCAAAGAAGCGCTTTTAAATAGTAATAGTTCTTTTAATGATTTAAAATTCACAAAGACTCATGCAAAAATTTCCAAAAATATTAAACTTGATTTAGGCGGAATGGGTAAGGGATTTGGAGTTGATAAAGTTGCAGAGTACTTAAAAGACAAGTTTGTATCTAAAGCAATAATTGCGTTAAGTGGGGACATACGCTGTTTGCATAAATGTAATATAGATATAAATGATCCATTCTCAGAGAAACCACTTATCTCATTTAAAACGATAAATAAAGATACGGGAATATCTACAAGTGGGAACTATAACCGTTACGTTAAGAGTACAAGAAACAACCATCTCATCAATCCAAAGACAAAAGCTTCACAACAAAACTTCATATCTATCACTCTTATATCAAACCTACCAAGTAGTGCGTTAGACGCTTATGCTACAGCAAGCAGTGTAATGCCTAAGACGGAAGCTTATGACTTTTTAAACAGTTTAAACCTTGCCTACATCATACTCGAAAGTGACAAGAGTTTACATATCAGTGATAACTTAAATTTATTCGTAGAAAATACTCGAACTAAGTAGCCAAAAAATATACAGCAACAAACTTTCAAATACTACAAATGAAACGAGCTTAATATAAGCAAAAAATTCTAATCCATAAAGTATAAAAAAAGATGAGAATAGTTCAAAAAAACCACTTATAAATGTAGCCAATATTATGATGTATACTTTTTTTGATTTGTTGGAATTAGTAAAGACTAAAAAATGTAGAACTACCATGATAAATAGACCAAATCCAAGAATGTGTGGTAAGAGAACTTTTAATAAACCTTTTACTGTTTTAGAACTCTGAAATAGTACTTCATTCCCTAAATAATAATTTACTACTTCCCTATATGAAAACCCTATTTTTTCTTCAAAAAGAAAAATACTGCTTACCAATAGAAGGAGACTAAATAATAAAAAGTAGAGAATAGAGTATTTATACGCTTTTTGCAAAGTTTAAACTCCATAGAGAAAAAAGAGCCATATAAAACGCCACGATATGCCAGACAAAAAAAGTGATAACATACAGTGATATAAATTCTTTTTCTACATAGTAAGAGAGACCGAGCATTATTAGTGACATCAAAGCACTCAGCAAAAGAGTGTTTACCGCAAAAAGAGAGTAGGATAGTTTAAATGCTAAACGCATATATACAGTACTGAGAGTAAAAAGAATCATCATCATAAAAAATATTTGAGTATGTATAAACTCCAAAAAAACGGACTTACTCATGGGATCTAAAAATTCATCTATATCTCCGTATAAAGTCTTGTAAATCTCTTGTTCAAAAAGTCCTAAAGAACTTTTCATAACAAGTAAATCAGCAACAAGATACATAACAGTGAAGATGAGTAGACCATTAAGAATCGGTCTCATGCTACTATCTTGTTTTAAATCCTTTATAAGTGTAAAACGCAACTATTTTCCTTTTAAAAGTTCATTATAAAGAGCAAAGGCTAAACGAGAACCATCTATAACACTTTTTGCACTTAGCGTAGCACCTGAGATACTAGGTATATCACGATTAAGCTGTAATGTTTTGTTAGTTGGTATATTCATAAACTGCTCATTCCAGCTTTTCATCGGAAGGTATTCTACTGGCTCATTAAATGCAATAATTTCTATACCTTGGAGAATATCTTTAGAAATAAAGTATAAAACAACTACATTTTTAGAGCGTACTTTTCTATTTATTAAAATACCATAGCCTAAAACTTTTTCATCTTTAGTTGCCGTAAAGATTCTATAAATTTTAGTATTAAGTTTTACTCTTGCATTCTTTTGAATATTTTGAAATTTAGTATTTGGTAAAAGGATATTTTTTTTACTTACAACTGCTTCCTTTGAGTAATTCTCTTTCATAGCCTCTATGGGTGATACAAGAATCTTGCCATGAGCTAATGTAGCAAGTAGTATGTATATAGTAAAAAAAAATTTCATATTTTCTCTTTATGTTTTAGATATATGATTATACCAATGAGTTCATTAAAAAATGAAACCCATAGATAAACTTGCTATTTTAGCTGTTTTTCCACCTGTAGTAGAAAGAACATAGTCTGCTTTTAAAACAACTTGACTATGTGGAAAGTAATTAACACCCATAGAGATGTTTTCTGTTGCCTCTTTAGAAGTGCCATTTGCTAGTTTAGCTTCAGGGTTAATGTTTTCATATTGAACAAAAAGGGGAAGTTTTGTATCCGTCTTGATTAAAGAAAACACATCATAACTTGCATTGATATAACCACCTTTAGCATCAGTCGCATCAGTTAAAGCTGTTGTTCCCGCACGGTTTGTTTGTGTATAAACACCATAAACCCTAGCTGCACCTACTTTATAATCAGCATGAATATCCCACATCATAATATTATTATCACCATATACGGAAGCACCTGCTAAAAGACCATTAACCGAAGTGTAATCCAATCTTCCTACAATTGCTGTTTCAGGATCCTCATTTTTAAAAGAACCTCCTCTACCCTTTCTTAACCATGACTCTCCAATTGGCTTTGTATCAAGGCTAGTAAGACCTCCTAGC
>CAWUTM010000106.1:0-13851 GCA_963925755.1 uncultured Sulfurimonas sp.
TTTTATAATAATAATGTCTTTTGATTCTCTATAATTTTCTACAAGCCTTGCTATCTCTTGGTCTTCGCTGTCCGCCTCACGAGAACCATCAAATAAAACCACCACGATATCACTCTCTTCTATCGCTTCTAAACTTCTCTGGATCCCTATGCGTTCTATCTCATCATTAGCATCACGTATACCTGCCGTGTCTACTATTTTTATGAGGTGCGTTCCTATTTTTACTTGTTCTTCAATAGTATCTCGAGTAGTACCTGCAATCTCACTCACTATGGCTCGGTTATAATTTAGCAGCGCGTTTAGCAGTGAACTCTTTCCAACATTTGGTTTTCCTATGATGGCTACACGAAAGCCTTGCATCAGACCTTCTCTAGATTTTGAAGCACTCAAAGTTTTTTTGAGAAGTATATATAACTCATCAAGTTTAGCTCTTATTTGTAGCACTAAATCCTCTGGTAAATCTTCTTCAGCATAATCAATAGTCACTTCGGAGTATGCAAGTATATGTATAATCTCATCACGAACAGACTCTATAAACTCTTTTAAAGAGCCTTTCATCTGTAATGCGAGTATCTTTGCGGCATCTTCACTTTTGGCCTCTATGAGCTGTGAGATAGCTTCTGCCTCACTTAAATCTATGCGACCATTAAAAAAAGCTCTTTTAGAAAACTCGCCAGCTTCCGCAAGTCTTGCTCCCGCGTTTAGTGTTGCTTTGAGTATACTCTGAGCTACGACATACCCTCCGTGACACTGTATTTCTATAACATGTTCAGCGGTGAAAGAATACGGAGCTTCAAAGTATATAACAATGGCTTCATCGATTAGTTCATCTGAAGAGTTATAAACATCACTCAAGGTTGCATATCTAGTTTTAAGTGTGTCTTTTTTGGTGAGAGTTTTTGCGATAGATAGAGCTTTATCACCACTAATTCTTATAATGGCGATAGAGCCTATGCCGTTAGCTGTTGCTACTGCACATATTGTATCTGTCATGAGAGTTTAATTATTATGATAATCGTTTACGATTATATATTTCAGTCCATCTTTAGTAGTGCGAATCACCACATATTTTTGAGGATACTTTTCACGAAGTTCTTTTAAGGCAATTTGTACTAAAACGCCATCAAGAATCTTTGTTTGAGCTCGTCCATCTCTATCTATGTTTTCATAAACATTTTGAAGGTAACGTCCTACGGATTCTTCTTGATTCTTTAAAAACTCCGCTATTTCCAAACGTAACTGTACGTCATACTTAGTATTTATCCAGTTAAAAATCATATAAGAGAGCGCCTTATACCTGTAACCCTCTTTTCCTATAAGTAAAGCAGCGTCATCGCCTTTAAACTCAACAAGAAGAGTCTGGTCATCATACTTACTTACTTCGATTTTATCGATGCTAAAACATGTAAATTTAAAAAGAGCGTTAATTTCAGCTTCGACTTCTTTGACTATGCCATCAATACTAAGATTTGCCGAAGATGTTACTCCTCCTTCATCTTGTGTTTCATCAAACTCATCGTCATAGTCAGCCGTATAGTCAAGTCCACTTCCTAAGTCATCATCATCATCTTGGTCACTTACAAAAGAGACCGGCCCAATAGTGTCATTTAGAATTGTTTGGAACTCTTCTTTTTTTTCTACTTTCGCTTGCTTTTCTTGTCGTTTTAAAGGTTTTTTATTTCTTGGAGGTTTAGATACTTTTGGCTCTTCTTTTTTTATCTCTCGAGTAGGTTTCTCTTTTATTTTTATTGGAGTATTTTCTTTAGCCGTCTCCGCTACCTGTGTTTCACGAGCAGCAACTATAATTGCTGTTCTTTTAAACATACCTAAAATACCACTTCTAGGAGTTTGTACAACTTCTATAATGAGTTCAGTTACTGAACAGTCAAACTTAGCAGCCGCGTCTTTATAAGCCGTTTCTAATGTCTGTGCTTCTATTTTAATCATATCTACTTCTCGCTTTTTATCGCTATCGCTTCTTTAGCGTCTTTAGCATTCTTAAATTGTTGATTAACAATAAACTGCTGAAGAATTGAGAAAAGATTATTTACGAACCAGTAAAGAACAAGACCTGATGGAAAAGTTATGAAGAAAAATGTAAATATTACAGGTAAGAATTTCATAACTTTTTCTTGCATTGGATCTGTAAAAGTCGTAGGTGTAAGTTTTTGTTGAAAAAACATAGACGCACCCATAAGAAGTGGTAAAACATAATAAGGGTCCATGCGTGAAAGATCATTTACCCATAAAATCCACTCTGCTCCTTGAAGTTCTTCGGCATTAAGTAAAACACGGTAAATCGCGAAGAAAACAGGAATTTGCATTAACATAGGAAGACAGCCCCCTAGAGGGTTTGCGCCATTCTTTTTGTACATGTCCATAGTTGCTTTGTTTAGTCTCGCCGGATCACTTTTATACTTCTCTTTTAGTTCTTTCATCTTAGGAGTAAGTTGTTTCATCTTCTGCATAGAAACCATACCCTTGTAAGTAAGAGGGTATAGAACAAATCGGATAATAGCAGTTAGCGCAATAATCGACCAACCCCAGTTTCCAAAGATTCCATATAACCATGAAAGAAGCGCAAAGAGTGGTTTGGCCGCAAATGTAAACCAACCATATTCAATCGCGTTTGTTAAAACAGGGTTAATAGCTTCTAACGTTTTAAAGTTTTTCTGTCCTATGTAAGCGCTAAACTTGATGTTTTTTAAACCATCAAAATATACAACTGGGTTATCTTCACGGTCACGTTCAATAATAATGTTTCTTTCTTTATCAAAACCATACATAATTGAAGCGGTGTACTGATCAAACGCAGAGATCAACTCAACGCCTGAAAAAGCTTTTCTTCCCTCAGCGTCACCATCTTCAATTATAGTAACTATCTCATCATCAGTATAAACCATTGCGCCAACAACTGTCATCATCTGCTCTGATTCATTTACTCGAGGACGCTGACCTAGATATACATAGTATCTTTTATCTTGTGAAACCGCTATCTCAACGTCATAATGTCCATCAGTGTGAAATGTTAATGTTTTTGTGACTGTTAAGTTTGTAAGGTTTTGCGTTAAAACTACTTTCTTAGCTTCACCCTCCAAAGTAACTTCACTTGAATTCGCTGTGTACGCTACTGAAGACGCTTCTTTGTTAAGTGCCTCATCCGTAAATCTCAAATAAAGAGGTTTAGTACCAGTAGATGGTATTAGCTGCGCACGCTGATCATCTTTGTTTCTATATCTTGAATCTAGTAACTCTTTTGAAGAGATACGACCAAGCGTGTCCATTTTTAAAATGAACTCATTACTTGTAACGGTTAGTATTGTATTCCCAGCATCTACTGGTAGACTTTCTACTGAGGAAACCACATGGCCCGCCTCGGTATCTACCGCATCTCTTACAGTAGCTGAATTAGTAGATTTGTTTATAGTACTTTGAGCATTTTGTGCTATCTCTGGTTCAACGGGTGGAAATATCGCAGTGTATCCTACGAAAAAAATTACTGATAATAGTACTGCTACTATTAGTCTTTGATTTGGTGACATTTGGTCTAACACGGGCTAGCCTTTATATGAAAAATTTTTTATTATGTAATAACGGTTCTTAGAATCTGGAACCAGCCAATACTTTATAGTCTCAACCCTTAATTTTACGGGTTTACATCGGAGTTTGTCAAGTAGTGGATACTCAATACCTCCATCAAATAATTGATTACAACGTAGTATTCTAGTTAAAGAGTGGTAAAACGCACTTGAAATTGAGTTATTTTCAAAATTTAATCGCGCAAATTCACTACAAGATGGGTAATAACGACAAGAACCGAAGCCAATAAGGGTAAAAAACTTCTGGTAGAGCCATAAAAGCTTAAGTAAAAGTTTTTGCATTAGTGAGTATTTTTTTGAAGTCATGTGTTAATTTTTCATGTGAAGTTTCAAAGAGTCCAACTTTTGCAACGAAAACATAAGATCCATCTTTGAGAGTGTTGGAGTATTCAGTAAAGATAGCTCGCATTCTGCGTTTAGCGCGATTGCGTTTTACGGCATTACCTAACTTTTTAGTTGCGGTAAAGCCTACTTTATGAATTCCATCTTGAGGAAGAAAAAAAAGAACAACACTACTTGAATGTTGATTTTTTCCTCTATTGTAAACATACTGAAACTCCTTATGGAGTTTTAGTGTGTTAAATCCGCCTAAACTGACAATCTTTTACGACCTTTAGCTCTACGACGGTTTATTATTCTACGACCATTTTTAGTGGACATACGTAATCTGAAACCATGTGTTCTCTTTCTAGGTGTTGAATGTGGTTGGTATGTTCTTTTCATTTGACATATCCTTATATAAATTTAAGTTCGAAATAATACAAAAATATTACTTAAAATGTCATTAAGGTTATGAGACCAATACCTTAACTTCACCATCTTGCATCATAAACTCCACCTTTGATCCTTCAGATACCTTTCCTTCTAATATAAGGTCGGCAAGTCTGTCTTCCACTATTTGGTAAAGAGCGCGTTTGAGTGGACGAGCACCATATACAGGATCAAATCCAGCTTCAGCAATAAACTTCTTGGCATCTTCACTCAGAGTAAGTTCAATGTTTCTTGACTCAAGTTTCTTAACAATTTCATTAAAGAAGATATCTACAATACTTACTATCTCCTCTTGACCTAATGCGTCAAAAGTTACTATATCATCAAGTCTATTTAGAAATTCTGGCTTAAAAGTCTGTTTAAGTTCATCTTTAGGTGTATTTGAAGTAAGAATTATAATGGTATTTGTAAAGTCTACTGTTACCCCTTTGTTATCAGTTAATCTTCCATCATCTAAAACCTGTAATAGTATATTAAAAACGTCTGGATGTGCTTTTTCAACCTCATCAAAGAGTATTACGCTGTAAGGTTTTCTACGGACCGCTTCAGTAAGCTGTCCACCCTCATCATATCCTACATATCCAGGTGCCGCACCAACTAAACGCGAGACTGCGTGTTTTTCCATATACTCACTCATATCGATTCGTATGAGTGCGTCTTCGCTGTCAAAAAGAAACTTAGCCAGCGTTTTAGCCGTTTGTGTTTTTCCTACCCCTGTTGGTCCTAGGAACAAAAAACTTCCTATTGGCGAGTCACTATCACTCAGACCTGCCTTGTTGCGTTTAATAGCGCGTGAAACGGCATGAGTTGCTCTACTCTGCCCTACAACATCTTTTTCTAACTCTGCTTGTACATTAAGAATTTTCGTTTGTTCAGTCTGAAGCATTTTAGTAACTGGAATTTGCGTCCAACGGGACACTACCGAAGCTATAGAATCTTCATCTACATTATTTTTAAGTAGTGTTCCTTCTTCTTGTAGTCTCTCCCAATTTTCATTAATAGCTTTTTCTTCTTCTATTAGTTTTGGTATCTCTCCATACTCTATCTCAGCTGCGCGGTTAAAGTCTGAACTATTTTTTGCACTCTGTGCTTCATGGCGTTTAGACTCTATTTCATGTTTAATAGTTGCTATCTTCTCAAAAACCTCTTTTTCAGTTTCAAATTGCGCTTTTAGTTTTTGAACAGTCTCTATTACATCCGCAAGTTCTTTTTCTATCTCAACAAGCCGTTTCTCATTTGAGGGAGTCACCTCCATCTTAAGAGCCTCTTTTTCAACCATAAGTTCAGAATGTCGGCGTTTTGCCGCAGCAAGAACATTTGGCTCTGATTCTATCTGCATCTTTAACTCGGCAGCGGCTTCATCTATAAGGTCAATTGCCTTATCTGGAAGAAATCTATCTGCTATATATCTATCTGAGAGTTTTGCAGCCGCCACAAGTGCACTATCCGTAATGGTTACATTATGATGCGATTCTAAACGCTCCTTTATTCCACGAAGGATTTGTAAAGATTGATTTACAGTTGGCTCATTAAGATTAATAGCTAAAAATCGACGCTGTAGCGCTGTGTCTTTTTCAAAGTACTTTCTATACTCTTTAAGCGTTGTTGCCCCAATAGTATGAAGCTCTCCGCGAGCTAGAGCTGGTTTTAAGATATTTGCCGCGTCCATACTTCCCTCAGACGCCCCTGCTCCAACTATGGTGTGAATCTCGTCTATAAAAAGAATGATGTTTCCGTTTTCTTTGACCTCGTCTATAACCGCTTTAAGTCTATCTTCAAACTCTCCACGATACTTAGCCCCTGCAATTAAAGCGGACATATCTAAAGCTACAACTTTTTTATTCTGCAAAGATGTAGGAACGTCTCCATTATAGATTCTCTGTGCTAAACCTTCTACTAAAGCTGTTTTACCAACTCCCGGCTCTCCTAATAGAATAGGGTTGTTTTTTGTTTTACGAATAAGAATCTGCATCATTCTGCTTATCTCTTCATCACGGCCTATAACGGGAGCCAGTTTTCCTTCTGCCGCTTCTTTTGTTAAGTCTATTCCATATTTGGAAAGTGCTTCGAGCTTTTCATCTGCACTTTGAGAGTCTATCTTCGCTCCCCCTCGAGATGCTTCAAGGTTTTTACTAAACTCTAACATGTCTATGTATTTTGGAAGTATTGTAGAAAATGGAGGAGTTTTCAAGTTGCTAAGTATATATGTATCTACAGCAAGAAAACTATCTCCATTTTGAGTCATTAGTCCAGCGCCATTTTCTAAAGTCTGTACAAAGTTTTTTGATAAACGGATATTCTCTTTAGTTATAGCGGAAGATTTTGGAAATTTTTCACTTAAACTTTTTATATCTAATTCTATTGCAATCTTATCAATGTTCATTTTATTGAACATTTGATTTAAAATAGAACCTGAGTTTGTAAGGAGTCCCCATAAAAAATGTTCTACTTCCACTTCTTGATTTTTATTGTGTAAGGCCAGTGATATGGCGCTTTCTATCGCTTCTGTCATATTATGTGTTAGTTTTTCAAATATATTTTGGCTCATTGTTAGTCCTTTAATTTATAGTTAAACCTATTATACCAACCTGAGTCTATCTTTGTCAAGTTTGTTTAGTTGCTTAATTCATACCTACTTTTATTATTTTCTTAATAAATTTTTACTATAATTTCATTAAAGGATTATGAATGCCAACAGTTTTAGAAGCTTTACAAAACCGTTCTTCAAAAAGAGCATATACTAATGAGAAGATTCCTAAAGAAACATTAGAGAAAATTCTCAATGCAGCCGCGCTTACTCCAAGTGGTGCAAACATGCAGCCATGGGTCACTTATGCTATTACAAATGAAGAAGTTCTAAAAAATGTTGGTGATGCGGTAATCAAAAAAATGGAAGAAGGTGTTTTAAACGACCAGTTTATTCAATACTATCCTATAAAGTGGACAAATCCATATAAAAAACGTCGTATCGTTACAGGTGCGGGCCTTTATAAACATATGGATGTAGATCGAAAAGATGATACTACTCGTGTCCAAATGTGGAAAGACAACTTCAGATGGTTTGGAGCGAACACGGTCATTTTTGTATTTACGGCAAAAGCAAATATTGATGAAGCACAAGGCGCGTTTATAGATTGTGGCGCCTATATGCAAAGTATTATGCTCGCAGCTCAAGAATTTGGAATAGAGTCTTGTCCTCAAGGATCTACAACTGAATTTGGTAAAGTAATCGCCCGTACTTTAGATATTCCTGAACACCTAGCACTATTATATAGCGTTGTTTTAGGTTATGAGGACAAATCTTCAAAAATAAATGAGTACCAACCAGAAAAAGTTACACTCACGGAGTCTGTTACATTTATAGACTAAGAAGAAGATTTTCTTCTTCTCTTGTACCTCTCACGCATACTAATGTTCCCAGTTACTCCCCCGCTATGAATATATAACACCTTCTCCTCTGTTTGAGATATAAGTGCCATCCACATAGCTGGCGCGTACAGTAAGTCAAACTCTATTCCACCATCTTTTAACTTCTCATAAACCTCATAAAACTCATCATAGAGTTTCGCAAAATGATACTTTTTTTCGGGCTCTAAGATTATAAGGTTAGTTGGAATCTCTGCTAACGCGCTCATCTGCTCTCTAAGGTAAGTCACATCTCCAACACAGGGAGTAGTGTAAACTTTGTACTCAGGCAGAGCTAATGCTAGGTAAAGAGCTGTTGTACCGGTTCCCGAAGGAGTAGCGACACTCTTCACCTCTAAGTTTTGGGCTCGAATTTCATTAGCTAAAACTTCTAGCCCTTCTTTTGCACTTTGATTAGCTCCACCTTGATCTACTACTAATGTATATGCGTCATTGCTTAATGAGAGAGACGCTACAAAGCTTCTATAGAGTTCAAACTCTATTTGCGTATGTTTCATTCCTAGGCTAAGCGAATGAAAAAGGTTATCTTCTATCTCACTATTTAGTTTTTTGCTTAGAGGCTTTGTATAGTAGAGAAACTCCCATCCTTTTTCCTTGCATATTGCCGCTATCGCAAGCATGGCGTTTGACTGTGTTCCGCCATAAGAGATAATAGTTTTGTAGTTGTTTTTAGGAGTATTTAAAAGAGTGTAGAGTTTTCTGTATTTGTTTCCACAGAGGTATTTGTCTATTTTGTCATCGCGTTTTACTAAAAAATCCCGTCCATCTAAAGTGATTTTAGAGAGAGGGGATGTCGTCATTTCTATAATGTGTTTACTTTATAGTTGCTTTTTCATGAAGTTTTTTCATTACGTCTTTCATAAAAGATTTAAATTTCTCCATTTTCAAACGTTGTTCAATAAATTCTTTTACTTCTTTATATGTTCTTGTTGTTGCCGCTTTTTTGTCTTCAAGATAAATGACATGAAAACCGAACTTTGTTTTTACGGGTGTTAAAGTTGCAGTTCCAACTTTCATACTAAATACTTTTTTATTAAACGCAGGCACCATCTGTCCATCGGCGAAATAACCTAAATCTCCACCTTTTGGTCCACTAGGTCCTGTTGACTTCTCTTTAGCAAGCTCTATAAACTTGCTTTTGAGTTTTGTTCCACTAAGTGGTTTTATCTGAGCGATGATATCTTTTGCTTCGTCTTGTGTTTTAACTAAGATGTGACGAGCGTGAAGCGTCTCTTTTTGGTTAAACTCTTCTTTGTTTTTATTATAGTAATCTTTAAGGTCTTTATCTGAAATCTTAATGCTGTCAAGTTGCTTCTTTTGCCACACTTGCACAGCCAACTCTTTTTTCATTCTCTCTTCTAGCTTTTTATATTCAGCCTTATACTCTTTTGTTTTAAGAATACCAGTCTTTTGAGCATCGCCATATATCAGTTCTTTTCCGACTAACTGCTGCAAAACTTGCTGTCTTAACTCGTTAATTCTTTCTGCTGGAACTTCGTTAAGACGTCCTTGAGTCGCATTCATAAGTTCAGCGTCAACCTCACTTTGAGTGATTGCTTTACCATTAACCGTCACTAAAGTAGCTGCCGATAGTGCTATACCACTTAGTAAAAGAGTTGAGAGAAGTTTTGTAGCTGTATTCATTTATATTCCTTAATTTATTGTTATAAGGAAGTGTAATCTTTATTAACTAACGCTTATTAAACAAACGAATATACTTTACTATAAATACTTGCTTAAAACACTTTCAAGCTTATCTCTACTCAATGGTTTGCTAAGGTAAGCGTCTAAGCCCTCAGAAAGAAGCATCTCTCTATCTCCTTCCATCGCCATTGCCGTCAATGCAACAATTGGAGTCTTAATATTTTGTCCAAAAGACTCTTTTATCTCATGTGTTGCGATAATACCATTTTTATGCGGCATATCTATATCCATAAATATGATGTCATACTTAGTCTCTGCCGATGCGCTCACAGCTTCATTTCCATCAGAAGCCGTTGACACCTTAATATTATATGTCTCTAAAAGTATTTTGATTAGCTTTTGATTTATAATGTTATCTTCAACGACAAGCGCGTGAGTTCTGCTGTTGAGCTCCATTTCCCTCTTTTCTTTTATCCCTTTAACATGGTAAATATAATAAAGTTGTTGGGCTATGACACTTGGATGTAAAGGAAGCTTTATGACGGAGTTCACCTTATGTTCAAGCTTCGTTGCAACATCTTGCCCAGTGGCCAAGGCTAAAACTATAGGAGCATGTTTTACATAAGTTTCAAACTCAGCTATCCATGATGGCTCATTTTGATCCGCCAATATATAAAGAGCGTCAATACCATCATATATATTTTCATCCAACATATTTGATTTCACAACGTCAATGCCAAATGAACGGAGATAGAGCGTTAAAAGATTTGCTTCGTCAAGTAGTTTATTATCCAGTAAAAGAACTTTGACTTTTTTCTTAGGTATTGGCTCAAAACTTTGCTCTTTGGATTCTTTAAAGTCTAAAACAAAATGTACAGTTGTGCCATCAGTCTGACTTTGAATCTTAAGTTCAGAGTCAAGGAGGTTGACTAAACCACAAGAGAGGCTAAGTCCAACTCCAAGTCTTTCATCTGCTTGATTTGTTGAAGTAAATGGCTCATTAAGAATGGCTATCTGCTCACTAGAGATACCTTTTCCTTTATCTTTTATAGTAAATCCTATACTACATTCCCCACTACTCAAACGCTTCAAAAGTTTTATTTCTATGTTTACTCTCGAGCCTTTAGCCGTATACTTCACTGCATTATCTGCGATAGAGTATAAAACTTGAGAAATTTTCTTTGGGTCACCAAGAAGTAATTTTGGTATTTTTGGATCTATAAAAGTAATCACTTTTATACCTTTTTCATATGCTCCAAAATAAATACCCGAAAAAAGCTCTTCAATAACATGGATAAAATTAAATTCACTTAACTCAAGTTTTAAACGACCTGCTTGAAGTTGAGAAAGGTCTAAAAGAGTTTCAATATTTGTCATCAGGTTTTTGGAAGAACGGTTTATGAGACTCAGGTACTCTTGCTGACTCTCTGTTAGTTGTGTTTTATCAAGCAGCTCAATAAACCCGAGTATAGAGTTCATCGGTGTTCTAAATTCATGTCCTATGTTAGATAAAAACTTTTGCTTGAGTTGTTCTACTTCATGAATTTTTAATTCAGACTCATAGACTTTAGAAACATCTTCAAACTCTAGAATATAAAGTTTTGAATTTTTTTGGGACTTATGAGCCACTGTGTTTATAGTCATTACCGAGCCATCTTTACTTGCTATGCTGACTCTATAGCCACCTTTTTGATGCTTCCTTATATAGTCTAACCAACTCTTGTCTGATTCGGTAAATATCTCTTCATATTCATCTAAAAAAAGGTCTCGAACACTTTCATTTTGTTCCCTGAACATATTAATATTATCATAGCCCATCACATCGAGGAATCTCTGATTAGAACCTACCCAACCAGGACCATCTATAAAATAAAGTATCATTGAATGACTGTTGTTTACTATGTCAAGATAAAAATCTTTATCTAGGTACTCATCTAAATCAGAGCTCTTTACTCTCCGTGCTTTATTTGTATTTTTATCTGATAAAAATAACGATAGCATACCCATAAAATATCTCCTAAGTAAAAAATATACTTTGATTATAACACAAAATATTGATAGAATACAGTTATGAAAAAAGCCACAAAAAAAGAGATAGCTGAAATACATCAGCTATTTATAGAGAGATATGATGAAGCCGTTACAGAACTTACTTACAAAAATGCTTATGAACTTGTGGTAGCCGTAGCACTCTCAGCACAATGCACAGACAAACGAGTAAACATTCTTACGCCACCATTATTTGAAAAATACCCTTCCCCACAGGCGTTAGCTATTGCAGAGCTTGATGATGTCAAGAAGTTTATCAACTCTTGCTCATTTTTCAATAACAAGGCTAAAAATATTATAGCTATGGCGCAAAGAGTTGTTGAAGTATATGAGGGTGAGGTGCCTTTAGATAGCAAAGAGCTCCAGACCCTTGCTGGGGTCGGTCAAAAAACAGCAAATGTTGTAATGATAGAATATACAGGCGCAAACCTTATGGCTGTAGACACACATGTCTTTCGTGTAGCCCATAGACTCGGGCTTAGCGATGACAATACAGCGATTAAAACAGAGGCTACTCTAGTAAAAAAATTTAAAAATAATCTTCATGCCTTGCATCAGGGCATGGTACTTTTTGGTCGTTATATATGTAAGGCAAAAAATCCTAGCTGCGATGAGTGTTTTTTAACCCAATATTGTAGAACAAAAGAAACTTTCAAAGTTTAGATATAATTTGATTATGATTAAAAAAATTATATTATTATTTTCACTTGTCTCTATCAGTATTTTATTAAGCGCTTGCGTAAACAAGCATGGTGTCTCAGCAAAATACTATAGTGGCTGTAAAGAATATTATGACTTACAAGGTTACTATCATAAAGAGTGTGGAGAAGATGACATCTTTACATACAAAGAAGCTGGTGAATTTTTTAAAAAGAAAGATACTGCGCCCAAAGGTAATGTTTATTAAAGGAAAAGAAAAATGAGTACGGGACTAATAATATTTTTTGTGATTACTACTATTATAGGTATTGGAGTAGTTGTAGTTTTTAGTGTTGACAGCATAAGCGCTAAGATTTTTGGGGCTGATGATAGAGGGAAAAAGTAAGCGACTACTTTATAGCTATAAAAGTCGCAAAATTTGCCCAACGAAAAACAACTTCACAATGAGAAAATCCACAACTCCGTGCCATTTTAATGTTTTCTTCTTCACTATAGGGAACTAATACATTCTCCAAAGCTTCGCGTTTTTGCATAATCTCATACTCAGAATAACCTTGAGTCTTTTTAAAGTCATAGTAGCACTCTATCAAATCTTTGTTGAGTTTTGTTTGGTGAGAAATAACCTTTTCGCTAAAGATAAAAACACCCTTTTCTTTCATAGAATTAGCTATCTTTTTTACAAGTTCTTCCCGAACTAGAGGACGAATAAACTGAAGTGTGTAGTTACTTACAAACACATCTGCTTTTTTATACTCATATTCCAAAATATCTGCGTTTTGCACATCTATTTTCACACCATACGCTTCACATTTCCGACGAGCTTGAGCAAGCATTGCTTCTGAGTTATCAAGCCCAACAAGCTCTGCGTTTACTTTTAAGTCTCTGTGGATGTTTAAAAGTAGCGATGCTGTCGAGCAACCAAGGTCATATAACACACCACCCTCTTCTAAGTTTTTAAGTGCAAAAAACTGAGTTATTTTTTGGCTCTCTTTATAAAAAGGAACGCTGCGTTCAAGCATATCATCAAAGACAGCTGCAACTTCTTCATCAAACTCAAACTGCTTTTTTATCGGTTTTGTAAATACTGTATCATTCATAATGTAATTTTATCTAAATTAGCATATAATTAAACAAAAAGAGGTCAAATGGAACTTTCTGTCTCAAACTTAATGATGCTATTTTTTCTATTTGCTTTAAGTACAAGTCTCTGGAAGGTTTACCCTTTTTTACAAACTAAAACACTCAAAGACGATGATAGAACAGATGAAGCCCTGAGTCAATTAAAAGAGTTAATGCTAAAAATCATAAAAGAAAATAATGAAGATTTAAAAAGAGAAGAACTCTTTTTAAAAATGAAAGAAGATAAAGATTTTGACAGTAAACTCTTTTGGCGTTTTAATCAAAATCGTTTGAACCATCTAATTAAAGCTCATGATATGGATCACTTAACTGAGAAATAATTTTAGTAGATATACTTTTAATGTGTCAGGATTTATGGTTTTTTTTAATGGAAATGATATCTTGTCTGGTTTCTAGTAGAAGGTGATAGTGGTTATCCATAAGGCAGTAATCATGAACTACAACATCGTATAATTTGCACGCTTTACAGAGTATCTGTAAAAATGTTTGAGCGTGCAACTCCACGATTGACTACATGATGATAACCTGCCATATCCAAACGCGGACGTCTCGCCATTATTTA
>CAWUTM010000107.1:0-6122 GCA_963925755.1 uncultured Sulfurimonas sp.
GGTGAAATGAGTGATAAGGCGATTATTATGTAAGTGACAAGAGAGTAGGTTGCTATTTTCGCGGCCTTGCCTTGCATCTCTTTTGCATAGAGCCAGAGAACGAAGAGCTTTTGTAAACCAAAAGGAAGAAGTCCTATCATATACATCTGCAAAACAGCTGTTGTGTTTGCTGTATCTTGTGAACTAAAAGCACCGCGTTCAAAAAGAAGCCATGTTATTTCACGAGAGAGAATGATTCCTCCTATGGTACTTGCGGTTAGTAAAAACGCTAAGAACCAGAAGGCCTTACTCATAAACTCTTTAGCCTGTGTTTCATCTTTGTTTCGTAAGTATCTTGCAATACGTGGAAACAATGCTACGGATGTTGCTATGGCAAAAAGAGCGAGAGGGAGTTGAAATATTCGGTTTGCATAGTAGAGATAAGAGATACTCCCCGTAACAAGAAAGGAAGCGAGAAAAGTATCTAAAAACGCAGAGACTTGAGCCGTCGAGTTACCCCACATAGCTGGAAAGAAGTTTCTTCTAAACTTTTTAGTCTCTTTTTTTATCTTAGCATTTTTAAGTCGTAAGTATTTAACACCACCATATAAAAGTTTTAAAAGTCCCATTTGCCTAATTGCTACGATATGGGCTATGAGTTGTAAAACGCCACCAACGACAACACCATAACTAAGATAATAAACTATTTGTACTTCTGATTTGTCTTGACTCAAATATAAAGCGGCAATGAGTGAAAGATTGAGCAGAGCAGTACTAAACGCAGTCGTTGCAAAGTGATGCTTATACTGTAGCATTCCACTAAGAAACGTCATGGCAAACACTAGTGGAAG
Source organism: uncultured Sulfurimonas sp. (assembly GCA_963925755.1). Lineage (GTDB taxonomy): Bacteria > Campylobacterota > Campylobacteria > Campylobacterales > Sulfurimonadaceae > Sulfurimonas. Next base: position 831 of record CAWUTM010000107.1, read on the forward strand.
GTACCAGAAGTTTATGGCTACAAAGGGTGCTGCTATCTTTAGTGTCTCTTCACTAAAACCTACGGCTATCGCTTGAGTGAAGAGTTGGGGCACTAAATTTACCAGTAAAGTTATAAGAAGTATGATAGAAAGAAAAACAAAAAAGATATTTGCAGAGAAGATAGCCTTATGAGTGCTTCTTGCAAACGCGGGAATAAAAACTTGTGTAAACGCACCTTCTGCAAAGATTCTACGAAACAAGTTTGGGAGTTTAAACGCGATGAAAAATATATCGCTATATATACTTGCGCCAAGAGTAGACGCTGTGAGTAAGTCCCGGATAAAGCCTAAGACTCTCGAGATTAAAATTCCAAAACTGTTGGTGAATATTGCTTTAAACATAGGCTTCTTTATTGTTTTTTATTAATTTTCACACAATTTTAACAAAGATTTGGTTAAAATAGAGCCTAAATAAAACTCTATTGATAGGTATGGTAACGAAAGCATGGCAATTTTTGACTCTAAAGAAGGGGATAGTTCTTCTAAAAAAGTATTACGTCCCATTGTTGTTAGAACACAAAATGTTGCTAAAGAGTTAACAAGTATTGCCCAATCAAATAAAATTGGTGTTGACGCATTGGATTTTAATATTTTAGATGTGCAGACCTATGTACGAGAGAAAGATGAGAAGCAAGAAGCCGAATGGAATATCGTAGAGGGTAGTGAGCTTTATGAACTAGATGATGAAACCGCAATACTAAATCCCATTTTTGAAATTAAACAAACCTATGAAATAGAAGTGTTTTCCATAGATAAAGAAAAAAAACAACTTTTTAAAAATATGAAAATAGCTGTCGGCGCAAATGCTAGTAAATGTAAAGTTTACTTAAGTATAGGAGCCAAATCTAGCTTGGAATTTGATGAAGACCTTGAAGAAGAGTTAAAAAAATTTATAAACAAAAGAAAAGTACGTGCAGGTATTTTTATAAATATATTTGATGAAATGTTGAATGACGTTATTTCACAAATTGTTGATAAAGTTAAAGTACATGATAAGTTGGTTTATCAGAATAAAGAGACTGTTTTAATAGCGGAAGCTTATGAACCGACACCAACTATAGATGATGCTTTAGTTATGCACTATGAAAAGACAAGTGATGTAAAAGAAGACCAAAAAATAGACTATGCGTCAAGGGGATTTGTTAAGAATGTTAAAGAAGGTGAATTACTCATCGAATACGTTAAACCAAAGATGGGTGAGCCCGGACGTAATTGCCGTGGTCAGTTTATGCAACCAAAAGAACCAACTGTTTTAAACGAAGTGTCTTTTACTGTAGATAGTAGCATTAAAAAATTTGATGAAGAAGAAAGCATAAAGTATGTTGCTCAAGAAAGTGGATATATGTCTTTTGAAGCTGGTGTTTACTCCATTAAAACCGATATGGACATTGATAGTATAGACTTTAAAACAACAGGAAATATCACTAGCGGCGTTGATTCTGACGTAAGTATCAGTGTAAAAGAAGGCGATGCAATCAAAGATGCTATTGGTAGCGGCATGAGCGTTGAGGTTACTGATATAAATATAGAAGGGAATGTCGGTTCAAACGCGCGCGTTACGGCAATAACCGCTACTATAGCAGGACAAACACATGGAACTTCTATCGTTACAGCCAATGAAGTGAATATAAATATTCATAAGGGAAAGGCCTATGGTGAAAAAATAAAGATTACTAGACTTGAACATGGTGAAGTTGATGGAGACGAAGTAAGTATTACCCAGGCAATGGGCGGTAATATTAAAGCTAAAGAGATAGATATAGATATCTGTAGTTCACATGTTCAGGCTACAGCTTCAAAACGTATAGAAATTCATAGACTCCAGGGCAGTGAAAATATTTTTACTATTGACCCTTTAATTAAAAAAGTTGCAAAAGCTGGTTTGGATAAGAATCAAGATGAGATCCAAATACTAGAATCAGAACTCTCGGATATAAAAAAAGAAATTGTTAAATACAGTAAAATGATGAATGGCGGAGCTGCATCATTTTTAGATATAAAAAAACGATTGCTACAGTACAAGAAAAAAGGGGTAAAAGTGCCAGCTTCATTCGTACATAAATATAGACAGTTCGTGCAGATGCAAATACATTCTGAAGAACTTAAGGCGAAAGAGGTGCTAAAACTTGATTCACTTGCATTAAAAGAGAAGACAACAGCATCTTTTCAAGAGGATATTTTAGATGCCAGAGTGATAAATAGGGATCATTGGTTAGGCTATAACGAGATACGTTTTAAGCTTGTGGACCCTCCTATTGAGTTGGTATATAAACCTGAGGAAGGTTCACAGGAAAGAATTTTTGGTTTAGTTGAGCTCAATGATGGGACATTTGAAATACGGGCAATGGAAGAATGATAGTTGGTTTAAGTGGCGATATCGTCTATAAAGAACCTGGATTCACGCATATAGACGTTAGAGGAATTGTTTATGAAGTCTTTATATCACTTCAAACATTTTCAGCACTACCAAAAAAAGAGGTTTCTCTCTTTTGTATGCAGATCATTCGTGAAGATGCTTCGCTTTTGTTCGGTTTTATGGATATGAGTGAAAAAAAGATGTTTGCAAGACTCATTAAAATAAATGGAGTGGGACCTAAGGTCGCAATGGCTATATGCTCCACATATACTCCTTCTCAATTTGCAACAGTTATAACCAACAAAGATATGAATGGCGTTAAAAAAGTACCAGGTATTGGACCTAAAAGCGCGGGGCGTATTTTAGTAGAACTCAATGGTTTTGACGCGGAGATACTCACAGGAAATACTACGTCTGCGTCATCATTGGCATTTACTCAAGCGACAGAAGCATTAGAAGCATTAGGCTTCAAAAAAGACAAAATATCTAAGGCACTTTCTGCTTGTGATGGGGATGACACAGCCTTCCTTGTCAAAAGTGCATTAAAATTACTACAGACAGTTTAAAAGGAAACATATATTGAAATTAACGATTTTATTTGGTGGAGCTAGTTTCGAGCATGAAATTAGTATTGTAAGTGCGATAACTTTAAAGGAGAAACTCTCTTCATTTGATTTGAGTTTTATATTTTGTGATGGCGACCATAAGTTTTATCTTATAGATGACAAAAAGATGAAAGCAACTACCTTTAGTAAGGGTGAACATAAAAATATGCCTGAACTAACATTGAGCAATGGCGCTTTTATTCAAAAGAGCATGTTTAGTTCTCGTGAACATAAAAATATTGTTTTAAACCTTATCCATGGAGCGGATGGAGAAGATGGGAGTATCGCTTCGATGTTAGATTTCTTTTCTATAAAGTATATTGGACCACGAACTGAAGCCTGTACGTTTTCTTACGATAAACGTTATACAAAGTACCTCTGCGCAGCTCTTGGGGTAAAGAGTTTAAAGTATGAAAGTTTTTATAAAAATGAGCATACAAACCTTACCCTTCCTTTGCCTATCATAGTAAAACCTGCTTCTCTTGGTAGCTCTATCGGTGTAAGTATTGTAAAAGATGAAAATGATTTTGATTATGCGCTTGATACTGCGTTTGAGTATGATAAACATGTTCTTGTTGAACCTTTTATTGATGGTGTGAAAGAGTATAACCTTGCAGGGTATATGGCAAATGAGAAGATGCATTTCTCTATAGTCGAAGAACCTCAAAAAGAAGAATTTTTAGATTTTGAAAAAAAGTATATGGATTTTTCAAGAAGTGAGCAGGTTTTAAAAGCTGAAATTGGTGAAGAGTTAATAGTAAAATTAAAGTCAAATTTTGAGAAGATATATAGAGGTCTTTTTGAGGGAGCTTTAATACGATGTGATTTTTTTGTTATAGATGGAGAAGTTTATTTAAACGAGATAAACCCAGTTCCTGGTTCTATGGCAAATTATCTTTTTGAAGACTTTACTCATTCTATAGAAGAACTTAGTAATTCTCTTCCACACTCAAAAAGAGTGAAAGTGAGTTATGACTACATACATTCTATATCACAGGCTAAAGGTAAATAAATGGCGGTAAAATCTATACAATATAAGCAATACACTTTTGATTTAAGTTATGAGATACTTAATCCAGACGCAAAAGTAGATTTGATTATATTGCATGGATGGGGTAGCAATAAAATGATAATGAAAAAAGCTTTTTCCCCATATATGAGTGGTTTTCGCCATATATACATTGATTTGCCAGGATTTGGAAAATCCACTTGTCCCGTAGCTTTACAAACTTCTGACGTAGCTCGTATAGTTGAACTCTTAATGGGGCATGTCAATGCAACAAAAAGTATTATACTTGGTCACTCATTTGGAGGTAAAGTTGCTCTTTTACTTGACCCAAGATTACTTATACTAGTTGCTAGCGCAGGTATATATAGAACCAAACCACTTTCAATACAACTAAAAATTGCAGTTACTAAAGTGTTTAACTTTTTTGGACTCAAAAAGTTTCGTTCACTTTTTGTGGCCCAAGACGCAAAAGAGTTAAGCCAACCAATGTATGAAACTTTTAAAAATGTTGTTGATGAAGACTTTAGTGATTTATTTGCTAAGTATGATGGAACAGCACTTCTGTGTTGGGGTGAAGATGATACCGCGACACCTTTGAGTTCAGCGCAAAAGATACATTCGCTTATAAAAAAATCTGAGTTAAAAGTTTACAAGGGTGATCACTTTTCATTTTTAAACAACGCGCAAGATATATCTCAAAATATTGAAAAAACATTTTTAAAGACACTAGGAAAATAAATGCAAGAATATGAAATACTTCTTTCGTTAGTTGTTAACGCTCTTTTTGTAACGCTTTTAGGTTGGTACCTCATTACAAATCTTCAATGGTATAACTACTCTTTATCTCGAGTGATTCTTAAACACCATAAAGCGCGATGGCATATATTTTATTTTATTATTCCTTTTATTGCTTACCATACGACAGGAAAGTTCTTTCCTATTTTCTTTTTCTTTGCCGTTTTACCTTCTATATTACTTTGGCACAAAAACTTAGATAAAAAGCTTGTTCTTACATGGAGAGTTAAACGTTTTCTTATCCTTCTTGTAAGTCTTACTCTTTTCCAAGATGTTTTATGTACTTTAAAAGATGCTTGTGAAGTGTATGGCGTTTTTATGCCTTTAGCTATTGCGTACATTGGTTCTACAATGATAGAAAAGTTTCTTTTTATGACTTATAAAAAAGAGGCAAAGAACAAGTTGAAAGCTAGACCAGAGTTACAAATAGTATGTATCACGGGTAGTTATGGAAAAACAAGTATAAAAAACTTTGTGGCTCAAATACT
>CAWUTM010000108.1:0-7379 GCA_963925755.1 uncultured Sulfurimonas sp.
TCAGGATTACAGTTATACATAATAGTCTCTATATCCATCTCTTTAAGCGCAAACGCGGCATGAACACAACAGTAATCAAACTCAATACCTTGACCAATACGGTTAGGTCCACCACCTAAAATAAGAACTTTTCTTTTATCACTTACGCGATTTTTTACATTTGGAAGTTTAGTGATGTTTGTTGTTGAGTAAAGGTATGGAGTAAGAGCTTCAAACTCAGCAGAACAAGTATCTACTTCATTGTATTCAAGAGAAACACCGAGTTTTTTTCTTGTAGCATAAACTTCATTTTCGTCTATTTGACGTGCTGAGTTTTTAGTGATGAGCTCTGCGATGCGTTTGTCTGCGAAACCATCAACTTTTACAGTTCTCATAAACTTCTCGTCTAAAAGAATTTTATCTGTTATAGTAGCTTCAGTTTGGACAAGTTCACTGATTTGGTAAAGGAACCATTTATCTATTTTACAAGCATCATACATCTCATCTATACTCATACCACGACGAAATCCTTCAGCGACATAAAGCATTCTATCCGCATTGGGACGACGGATCTCATGTTTTACAAATTCATCATCCGCGTCAATTTCATTAAAACCACAAAGGTCAGTTTCAAGTGAACAGAGCGCTTTTTGCATAGACTCTTTAAAAGTACGACCTATAGCCATAACTTCACCAACTGACTTCATAGAAGTACTTAATGTGCTTACGGCTTCAGGGAATTTTTCAAATGTAAAACGTGGAATCTTTGTAACAACATAATCTATAACTGGCTCAAAAGACGCAGGTGTTCCCGTTATGTCATTTGTAACTTCATCAAGAGTATAACCAACTGCAAGAAGAGTAGCTACTTTGGCGATTGGATAACCAGTCGCTTTTGACGCTAACGCGGATGAACGTGAAACACGAGGATTCATCTCAATGACAATCATTCTTCCCGTATCTGGACAGATAGAAAACTGAACGTTTGAACCACCTGTATCGACGCCGATTTCTCTTAAAATATCAAAAGAAGCGTTACGCATTCTTTGGTACTCTTTATCTGTAAGCGTAAGGGCAGGGGCAACAGTTATAGAATCACCTGTATGTACTCCCATTGGATCAAAGTTTTCAATTGTACAAACGATGATACAGTTATCCGCTTTATCACGGATGACTTCCATCTCATACTCTTTCCAACCAAGCATAGATTCCATGATTTCTATTTCATTTACGGGAGAAGCGGATATACCTTCTTCTGCGAGTTTTTTAAACTCTTCCATATTGTACGCTACGCCTGAACCACCACCGGCAAGTGTAAATGAAGCTCTAGAGATTACTGGAAAACCAATCTCTTTAACTACCGAAATAGCTTCTTCAACACTGTAGGCATTCTTGCTTTTTGGTAAATCCATCCCAATTTTTTCCATAGCTGCATTAAAGGCTGAACGGTCTTCGCCTTTATGGATAGCTTCTGGAGAAGCGCCTAGAAATTGTATACCCTCAAGCATACCTTTTTCATACATGCTCGTTGCAACGTTAAGCGCAGTTTGCCCACCCATAGTTGGAAGTATTGCATCAACTTTTTCATCTATAATGATTTTAGCAATGATGTCTTCTTTGATTGGTTCTATGTACGTTCTATCAGCAAATTCGGGGTCAGTCATAATAGTTGCGGGATTTGAGTTTATAAGAACAACGCGATAACCTTGTTCTTTAAGTGTTTTAACTGCTTGAGTACCAGAGTAGTCAAATTCACAAGCTTGACCGATTACAATCGGACCAGAACCTATAAGTAAAATAGTGTTAATGTCGGTACGTTTTGGCATTCTTGACCTTTAGAAATAATGTTTAAAAAATTTAGAAATTATAGCTAAAGGGCACTTAATATTTGATGAGTTTTTACTCTTTTATTTAATATTGGAATGTATATATAAGCGAGACTAATCCTGAGTAGATAAACCGCTCGTTTACAATAGGACTATTATAAGCACTCTTTGGCAGCATTCTCGCGTTTATATTTACTAGGGTGTCAAGGGAATCTGTGATTTCATAATTGATATAACTTTGTGCAGTGAGTTGCATTCCTGACGTTGGAGTGTAAGCTGGTCTTGTTATATCAATTTTTTCATGATTTTGAACTCCATAGTAGTAATTTACAAAACTTTTTGATAGGTATGAGACACCAATACTTGGATAAAAAGAAAATTTATTTAGTTTATACACATCACCCAGAGTAGCCTCTACAACCAAGGAATCATTTCGTGAGAGTACATCCGTAAGTGCTGTTATCTCCATATAAGTTGTTTTATAAGAAGCGCTAAACGCAAGACCACCTTCAAGAGAACTCTCGCGTTTATCCATTCCGGTTAAAGTTTTTGAATCTTGGGGAGCATATCCAAATGTTCTAGGTTGCGCAGTTAAAGAAAATCCCCAAGAAATATCTTTTCCTTTGTTACCAAGAAAATAAACACCATAACGCGTCCAGCGAATATATAGAAGTGAGTTGTCAAAAAAGATAACGGGAGTTGGAAGAATCATGGCTGATACATCTATATATGGCTGTGTTTGAACATATAATCCCAAACCAATGGTGACGTCTTGTTTTTTTTCCTCCGCGTTTAAAGTAAAAAACAGTAGTGTCGCAATTAATAAATATTTCACTTAACATTCCTTATCATATAAAAATAGTTTGGTTCTTCTTCACTATAGTAGAGTTTTACTATAGCATTCTGGTAACCTTGAGAAGAGGTTATTGATAGAACTTTTCCTACCTTAAGGCCTTTAATAAAGATATTATCAAGTCCTGATGTAGATACTTCATCTCCAACCTTTATCTCAAACCATGCAGGTATAAAGTTTACAACAATATTTTCTTCGTTATTTCCATGCGCTATTCCCGGCGCGTTAAAGCTTCCAACATGAACAGCGTAAGTACTTTTTATATCTCTACTTAAAAGAGCAAGTGGTTTGTCATTATAAGGGATGACTATTCCAGCCACTAACTCTTTATCGACTAAGCCATAAATTTTAGAAGAATTATACTCAGGAACATCTAGCCAAAGGCGGTTGAAATTACCAAACTTTTCATAAGAAATTGTTCTTACGAGGACCACGTCTGGATTTATTTTAAAATTTGATTTATTTTCTGAGTATAAATCATGTATTTCAGAAGCAAGTTGCTGCATTACCAGATGGTTGTTTTCATATTTACGGAGTTGATGTTTTAGTTCTTCTATTCTATTTGCTTGGAAAGTGTGTTTTTGAATTTTATTGTCTATTAAAGTTGTGATGTTATGATAAGAAGTTTTTATGTAATTTAAAGATGAAACTATGGGTGATTGTAATGTGTTGTTATAGTATATTGCACCCACAAAGAGTGCAATAATTACGAGAAAGTAAGAAAAGAACTCTTTATTCATTGTCAAAAAGTTCTTGTAATAAGTCTATCTCCTCAAGGGCACGGCCAGTTCCTCTTGCAACGGCAAGAAGAGGTTCGTCTGCAACAAAAACAGGAATACGAACGATAGCTGATAGATATTTGTCAAGTTGGCGAATAAGTGCTCCACCACCAGTCAAAATAATTCCGTTGTTTACAATATCTCCAGCGAGGTCTGGCGGCATTCTTTCAAGTACGTCACGGAGTGCTTCCGCTATCTCCACTAGTGGTTCTTTCATCGCGTCTCTAGCATCTTCACTTGTAAGCTCTACTGAACTTAGAAGTCCTTCAACTTGGTCACGACCATTTACTATCATCGTTAAGTTTTCTTCAAGGGCAACGGCAGTTCCGATATTTATTTTAATATCTTCCGCCACTCTTTCCCCTATAAGAAGGTTGTATTTTTTTCTAACATAGTTAATGATACCTTGGTCTATTTTGTCTCCAGCCGTACGAATACTTTTTGAAAGTACAAGTCCACCAAGTGAAACAACACCAATCTCAGTGGTACCACCACCAATGTCAACCACTAAGTTTCCTTGTGGCTCTCTAATGTCAACGCCCGCACCAATTGCAGCCGCCATAGGTTCTTCTATAAGAAAAACTTCACGTGCACCAGCGCTTAGCGCTGACTCTCGAACAGCCTTACGTTCAACTTGAGTGAGTCCGTAAGGTACACAAATAATGATACGAGGAGAGATTAATGAGCTACGACCATGCGCTTTTTCAATAAACTTTCTAATCATCTTTTCTGTCATATCAAAGTCGGCTATAACACCATCGCGCATAGGACGAATCGCTTTAATATTTCCTGGTGTTTTACCAACCATTTCTTTAGCTTCATGTCCAACGGCTAAAACTCTCTGTTGTCCATATTTTTCAGTTTTTACAGCAACAACAGATGGCTCGTTAATAATAATTCCACGGCCCTTTGCTATTACAATTGTGTTGGCTGTTCCTAAATCTATAGAGAGATCATTTGAAAAGAGTCCTACTATTTTGTTAAATATCATCGAGTTTCCTTAGGCTGTTTTTTTTGTAGATTTTTTTATATAAACGGGTTTTTCACCATCTTCTATAACTTCTTTAGTAATAAGCACTTCATAGCCTGCGTACTCTGGAAGTTCATACATGATATCTATCATGTTTTCTTCTAAAATTGCGCGAAGTCCACGAGCTCCAGTCTTGCGTTTGATAGACTTAGCGGCAATTGCTTTTAGTGCGTCATCTTCAAAGTTCAACTCAACATCATCAATTAAAAAAAGTTTTTGGTACTGTTTAATAAGTGAGTTCTTTGGTTCTGTTAGTATGCGAACCATATCTTCTTCACTAATATCACTCAGTGATGCTATGATAGGCAAACGACCAACTAGCTCTGGAATTAATCCATAAGAGACTAAGTCGTCTGGCTCAACCATATCATATGTAGGTTGTTGCTCATCTTTTGATTTTTTGTCATGACCAAAACCTAAAATATTTTGACCCTGTTTGCGTTTTAGAATTTCTTGTAGACCATCAAAAGCTCCACCACAGATAAAAAGTATATTAGTTGTGTCTATCGATGTGAAATCTTGATTTGGGTGTTTACGTCCACCTTTTGGTGGAATGTTTACCGATGAACCTTCAATGATTTTAAGAAGCGCTTGCTGTACGCCTTCACCACTTACGTCACGAGTTATAGAACGGTTTTCACTCATTCGAGAAACTTTGTCCACTTCATCAAGAAAAATAATTCCTTTTTGAGCGCGTTCAACATCTCCATCCGCCGCTTGAATAAGTTTAGTAAGTATGTTTTCAACATCTTCGCCAACATATCCAGCTTCAGTTAAACTTGTCGCGTCCGCAATAGCAATAGGAACATTTAAAACACGAGCGATTGTTTGTGCCATAAGTGTTTTTCCTGATCCCGTTGGACCTATGAGAAGTACATTTGATTTTGCTATTTCAGTGTCATCATCTGTTTTAATATTTTTAAAGATACGTTTGTAATGGTTGTAAACAGCCACACTCACTAGTTTTCTAGCTCTTTCTTGACCTATTACATAGTCGCCGAGAAAGCTATTTAATTCTTTAGGAGTCATGAGTATATTCACAGCGCTTAGTAGTTCTTCATCTTCTTCGCTTACTGTTTGAGCAGAGTCTCCAAACATAATTTTATATGCTGAAACTACACAGTTTTTACAGATATAAACGCCATTCCCAGCGATTAGTGGATTTTGTTCACTCTCTTGAGCATCACAAAAACTACAGTTTCTATTTGTCATCTTGTCTTTTCCTTTCAAATGGAATTCCACGTTTTGTTTTTAAAACAAAATCGCAGAGATCCTTTACATAATGGTTTTTTATTTCTTCAAGTAATCTACTTGCGGTATCTTTAAGTGGTTGCCCAGACTCAAATAGGTCTCGATAAGCACCTTTGAGCGCATTAATGTCATCTCTCTCGAGATGGCGTCTGAGCCCCGTAAGGTTAAGCCCTCTAAGGACTGCTCTTTTTCCCTCAGCCATACAAAATGGAGGAACGTCTTGCGCTAACGCTGACGCGCCACCAACCATAGCGTAGTCGCCAATATGGATAAATTGGTGAATTGGCGTCATACCGCCAATTACAACATAATCACCAAGTTCAACATGTCCAGCTAAAGTTGCCGCGTTTGCTAAAATACAATGGTTACCTATAATTACATCATGTCCTAAGTGAACATAACCCATGAAAAGGTTGTGATTGCCAACAATAGTTTTACCACCACCACCTTTAGTTCCTGGATTAAAAAGAGTGAATTCACGGATAGTGTTATTATCACCAATAATAAGCTCAACGTCTTCACCATCAAATTTTAAATCTTGAGGAATAGAACCTAAAACAGAATGAGAAAAGATTTTGTTGTTTTTTCCAATAGTCGTTTTTCCATAGATACATGAATTCTGCGCTACAGTCGTCCCTTCACCTATTGTTGTCTCAGATGAAATGAAGCAAAAAGCTCCAATTTCTACATTTTCACCAATAACGGCGCCATCTTCAATAACAGCAAATTCGGATATTTTATGACTCATCGTATACTACTACTTATCAACAATCATAGCTTTGAGTTCAGCTTCTGAGACTAACTTGTCATCAACATAAGCTTCACCTTTAAGAACCCAAATAGTACCCTTGTTCTTAATAACGGAGATTTTGTATTCTAATCTATCACCTGGTTTAACAGGAGAACGAAATTTCGCTTTATCAATACTCATGAAGTAAACAACTTTCGTTGCTGCTTCTTCTTTTGTCATTTCCATACTCTTAAACGCAAGAAGACCACCAGCTTGCGCCATACCTTCAAGTATCATAACACCAGGGTAAATTGGGTGACCCGGAAAATGTCCTTGAAAAACATTTTCACTAATAGATACATTTTTAAACGCATGTAAAGTTTCATTTTTAACAATCTCAGTAACACGGTCTACAAGTAAAAAAGGGTATCTGTGAGGTAAAACCTCTTGTATTTCAACTACGTCCATAACCATTATAAAGCCTCAAATAGAATTAATTTTTCTTATTCTATCTAAATTACTATTATATATTTATTAGTTTCTCATTTACATCTTCATAAGTTTTTGCGTCGAGCGTTATTGTTAGTTTCTTGTCGGATATCTCTTGAAGAACTATAATAGGGCTTAAATCATAGTCTGTCATGTTAATAATTCGTCTGATTTTTAACTCATCTTTCATTGAAGGGGGATTGAAAATTAACTCTTTCATGTCTTTGTAGTTAGAAGAATTAATCTCGTTAAAGTAGTCTAACGTTATAAACTTTATCTCTTCACGATTAAAGTAGTGAATATTTTCATTAGAAAATTCTATACGACCTTGCGCTTTGTTTCTTGGGAGAGTAGAATAGCTTAGAGCATGAGCATCGAGCACGTCTTTTTTCCCAAGTGTAACTTTAAAGTTAAACTGGCGATAGTTTAAAAACTTTTGTTT
>CAWUTM010000109.1:0-10615 GCA_963925755.1 uncultured Sulfurimonas sp.
TTCACCAAACGCGACGGAATGGTTTTTAGCCGATATTTTGGATTTTAGTGAGCTTAAGGGCATGCTTTAGTATCTAGTACCTGTAGGGGAATTGATAAGTGAGAAGAACTCGCTTCGTGTTTTTTCATCTTTTTTAAAGAGGCCTCTAAGTGCTGAAGTAGTTGTCGTAGAGTTTATTTTTTCCACTCCGCGCATCTCCATACACATATGACGAGCCTGAATAACAACTGCCACGCCCTTAGGCATAATAGTTTTATTGATAGCATCTGCTATCTGTTCTGTGAGCTGTTCTTGAATTTGCATACGCCGAGCAAAAACATTCACAACACGAGGGATTTTTGAAAGACCTACAACTTTACCATCGGGAATATAAGCGACATGAACGCGACCAATAATAGGAAGAAGGTGATGTTCGCAAGTTGAGTAAAACTCTATATCTTTAATAAGAACCATCTCATCATTGGAGCTTGTAAAGAGTGCTTTAGAAAGTATCTCTTTTGGATCTTCATTATAACCGCCATACATAAACTCATAGGCTTTTCTAACGCGTGATGGCGTTTCAAGAAGACCTTCTCGCTCAGGGTTTTCACCAACATGAAGCATCATACTCTTTACTGCGTTTTCAAACTCTAAATCTGTTTTATCTGACACTATGGCACCCCTAAATTATTTCTGACATAATAATATCAAGTATTTGCTGAAAAGATGGTGTGATAATTTTTTCAAACTTAAGTATTGTAATACTTAAGTTTGATTTTGAAGGAATCTAGTGAACTAGAACGTGAGGAACGATAAGTGGATATTTCTTCATCTTTCTAAAGATGTGTTTTCTAACAACTTGACGAAGGTCATTTTCAAGAGCTCTTGAGTTCTCGATAAGACCTGGTTTGATGTTTGTTAAGAAAACTTCTAGTACGTCTTCCATCTCTTTTGCAAAAGCTTTATCTTGCTTATCCGCAACAATACCAAATGTAGTTACTTTTGGCTTATCAAGCATTTTAGAATCTTGCTCGCTAACTTCTACAACCATCATAACAATACCGTCTGATGCAAGTTTTTGACGATCTAAAATGATGTCATCTTCGATTTGGTGATTATTTTGGTTATCTATATATGTTTTACCTGTTTTAACAGTTTTCACTTTTCTCATGTACTTTGGTGCAACTTCTATCTGCTCACCATCCGTCATAAGTAAAATATTTCTCTCTGGAACGCCACACATTATTCCTGTACTTCTATGTTTCATCACGTGATTATACTCACCGTGAATTGGTAAAAAGAACTTAGGATTAACTAAACGCAACATAAGTTTTTGCTCTTCCATAGAAGCATGACCTGAAACGTGAATATCTTTATCATAAGATACTGATGCACCAGCACGTTGCAAGTGGTTTAACATTCCTGAAATACTCGCCTCGTTACCAGGAATAGCACGAGATGAAAGAACGATAAGGTCAGTTGGCTTTATCTTAACATGTCTATGCTCTCCAATACTCATTCTAAATAAAGCAGAGTTTGCTTCACCTTGAGAACCAGTTGTAACGATAAGAACTTCTTTATCATTGTATCTTGACACTTCATCAGCATCAATAAAAATACTTTTATTAAACCTTACATAATCATACTGCATTGCAATTTCTATATTTCTTTCCATTGAACGCCCGATAACACATATCTTACGTCCATACTTGATACCATACTGTATAGCTTGTTGTACACGGTGAATGTTCGAGCTAAACGTTGAAAGTAAAATTCTTCCCTCAGCCTTAGAAAAAACTCTATCTATTGCAGGTCCAACACTAAGTTCCGAACCAGTAGGAGCAGTATTGTAAGAGTTAGTCGAGTCACTCATTAGACATAAAACACCTTTCTCTCCATAGTAAGCAAGTCTGTGAAGGTCAGCGGTATAACCATCAACAGGAGTATAATCTATCTTAAAGTCTCCAGTATGGATAACTGTTCCAGCAGCCGTTGTAATAGCTACAGAAGATGAATCAATGATAGAGTGAGTCATATGCATCCACTCAACTTCAAAGTCATTTCCAATTTTTATAATCTGTCTTTTTTCAATAGGATTAAAATACTTTCTATGTTCTTTGATATGGTGTTCGTCAAACTTAGTACCTATCATCGCTAATGGAAGTGGCGTACCAAAGATTGGGAATTGCATCTCTTTATAAAGATATGGCATCGCACCAATGTGGTCTTCGTGAGCGTGAGTGATCACAACACCAACGATTTTGTCTTTAATCTCACGTAGGTATGAAAAATCAGGTATTAATATATCAACGCCATGCATAGTCTCATCTGGGAAACTCATACCAACGTCAACAAGAATAGCCTCGTTATCTGTTTCAAACACACAGATATTTCCACCAATTTCACCTAGTCCACCAAGTGGAGTAATACGAATCTTCTCTTTTGACGCAAGGTCTAACTTATAGTGAGGGTTAAGTCTTTGCTTATGCGCTTCTTGATTTTTAGTAACAAAGTTTCTAAGGTTTTCATCAATTGGCGTAGGTTGTCTACGGTGACGATTACGATTTTTATTGCCGTTACTCGGTTTATTACCTGCTGGTTTATTTTCATTAGGTTTTGCTTCGCCATTTCTGTTTTGATTATTATTTGGCTTACGATTATTGTTATTTGGTCTACGATTATTATTTGACTTGTTACCTTGTAAAGGTTCACTTGTCATTTTAGTCTCTTGTTTAACTTCACTCGCTGGTGTAGTTTCTTGATTCTCTTGTTTAGGCGCACTCACTGGTGTGCCCTCTTTATTTTCTTCTGCCATCCAAACTCCCTTTATGTAATTATTTTATAGAGTTGGTGATAGTCTTGAGTGGAAACTTGATGAGGACGAATCGTCTGTATAAGCTCTAATGTTTGAAAAACATTAATTAGAAGTTCTTTATCATACTTAGAAGATAGATTTTTCATTAAAGTTTTTCGAGGTTGGCTAAAAGCAACTCTTAGCATATCTTCAAAATCTTTATCACATCTATCGCTATTCTTTTGTATGAGAAAAACAGCAGAGTCTACTTTTGGCTGAGGGTCAAACGCAGTTGGTGGAACTTTAACAACTATGTTAGCTGTTCCTACACTTTGAGTTATAATACCCAAAGAACCAAAAACTTTTTCACCTGCGTTAGCACAAAATTTCTCTGCTACTTCAAGCTGGACCATTACAAGTATATTTTTACACATTGGATCTTCGAGCGCTTTTAGGATTATCTTCGTTGCGATATAGTAAGGCAAGTTTGCCACTAAGTCGTACGCTTCATCAACTAAAGTACTCTGCCAAGCTTGTAGAACATCCCCACAATTTATGTGGAGTCGCTTGGTATCGATCTCTTCTTTAAATGTACTTTGTAATAGTTTACACAAATCGGTATCTACCTCAAAAGCTTCAACACTTTTGACATCAACTAAAAATTTAGTTAAATCACCTAAGCCAGGCCCAATTTCAACGATTTTATTATCGTTTTTGGGCATCGCTTGGATTATCTTGACTAAAACGGACTGATCTTTTAGAAAGTTTTGTCCAAACTTTTTCTTTGCAACAATATTTTCTGTATTCATAACCATTAGTCTATACTAAGTTTACTTACAAATAGGTAACAAACCATAAAAGATTTCAAATTGTTACCTTTTATCACTTTTTAATTATACTTTTATTTAATGAACTGCTTAAACTTGTTTCACGTGAAACATTTAGGGTGCTCCAATAAGTCAAAACTAATTATAAGTCTATAATAGTATAATTCAAAAATATATATAAAAGGTATATTTTCCTATGAATTATTTTGCCAAGAGAATCATTCCCTGTTTAGATGTTAAAGATGGACGTGTTGTAAAAGGCGTAAACTTTGTTGGTCTTAAAGACGCAGGTGACCCAGTTGAAGTTGCTCGTCGTTATAATGAAGAGGGAGCAGATGAACTTACATTTTTAGACATAACCGCTTCTTCAGATAATCGTGACACTATTGTAGATATTGTCGCGCAAGTGGCACGTGAAATATTTATTCCCCTTACTGTAGGTGGTGGTATTCGTAAACTTGAGGATATCTATAAGCTGCTCAACGTAGGTTGTGATAAAGTAAGTGTGAACTCAGCCGCTATTAAACGCCCAGAACTTATAAATGAAGGTGCGAAGCGTTTTGGTTCACAGTGTATAGTAACTGCCATAGATGTTAAACGCAGTGGAGATCAATACAATGTATTTTTAAATGGTGGTCGAGTTGACACTGGAATAAATGCGTTAGAATGGGCAAAAGAAGTTGTAGATAGAGGTGCCGGTGAAATCCTCCTAACCTCTATGGATGCCGATGGTACCAAAGCTGGATTTGAACTCAACATAACTGAGCAAATATCTCGTGCTGTAAATGTCCCTGTAATTGCAAGTGGTGGCGCTGGAACTATGCAACATATAAAAGAGGCGTTTGATTGTGGAGCTGATGCGGCACTTGCTGCAAGTATCTTTCACTATAAAGAAATAGATATCATGGATTTAAAACATTATCTCCATGAACAAAATATACCCGTAAGGCTTTAAAATGATTATATGTGCTGGAAATAACGAAAACTTTGACTTTGCTCTCTCAACTGGAGTAGGGCTTGTAGAAACAAGTATGAACTTAACAAGACTTTGTCTATTTGACAAACCAGAATTTCTACTTTTTGTAGGAACAGCTGGTAGTTATGGCGATAAAAAAATATTTGACATTGTAGAATCAAAAACAGCGGCTAACATTGAGTTAGCGTTTTTATCTAATGATGCTTATACTCCTTTAGACAATGTGGTAACAACTAACGAGACTAACGTGAAAGATCTTGTTGTCAACTCTTCAAACTATATTTCTACAAATGAAGAGCTGACTAAAAAGTTCTTAAACCTTGGTGTAGGCATTGAAAATATGGAATTTTTTGCTGTTTTAAGAATCGCTCAAGAGTTTAATATTCCTGCTGGTGGTGTTTTTTGTATTACAAACTATACTAACGCGAATGCTCACAATGACTTCACTAAAAATCAAGAAAAAGCAAAAGAACTTCTCAATGACCATGTTCTTAAACGTATAAAAGAACTAACAAAAGTATGAGTATTTTAAAACCATCTCTTCTTGATTACACCCAAAAAGAATTAACACAACTTATTAAACCCGCGTTTAGAGTTAAACAAATATATAATTGGTTATATCATCAGTATGCTGAGAGTTACGATGATATGAAAAACATTCCTAAGGCCCTTAAAGAAGAGTTAGCAGAAAAATACCTTGTCAATCCTCTTAAAATTGCGAATAAAGAAGTATCAACTGATGGAACAATCAAGTACCTCCTAGAACTCCAAGATGGGAAAACTATGGAAGCCGTTTGGTTAAAGATGAAAGATGAGCTTAAAGATGAAGATGGAAATGTTTATCAAGAAGCAAGGTACACTATATGCGTTTCAACACAAGTAGGCTGTAAAGTGGGCTGTACTTTTTGTTTAACCGCTAAGGGTGGTTTTACACGAGATTTAAGTGCTGGAGAGATTGTGGCTCAAGTAGTAACTCTTAAACGCGATAACAACCATAAACGCAACCGTAAGATAAACATCGTATATATGGGTATGGGTGAACCTTTAGATAATTTAAATAATCTTGCAAAAGCTATTGAGATATTTAAAGAAGATGAAGGCCTATGTATTGGTGGGAAACGCCAAACAGTATCTACGAGTGGATTAAGTACCAAAATAGATAAGCTAGGAGAGATGGACTTAGGAGTTCACATAGCAATTTCACTTCATGCGGTTGATGATGAGCTAAGAAGTGAGCTTATACCTATGAATAAAGCACACAACATAAATTCCATCATAGAAGCTGTAAAACGCTTCCCTATAGATACTCGCAAGCGCGTCATGTTTGAGTACCTAGTTATTAAAGATAAGAATGATGACTTAGGCAGTGCCAAAAAACTTGTTAAACTTCTTACAGACATAAAAGCTAAAGTAAATCTTATCTATTTCAATCCATATCCTGGAACTGAATATAAAAGACCCACTAGAGCAGATATGGTTGCATTTCAAGAGTATCTTATTAGTCATGGTCTTCTATGTACCATTCGTGACTCTAAGGGTATAGATATAAGTGCTGCATGTGGCCAACTTAAAGAGAAAGTTGCAGGAGAAGAGTAGTGAGCTATGTTGAAATAGGTCAGATGATCTTTTTAGTATTAGCCTTTGTAATTGGAATTGGCGGATTTATCCGTGCTGCAACAAAAGATGACTAAAGCCCTTTAAATATAAAATATGGTATTATTTTCTATAAAATAAAAGGAATTAATATGGCAGATAAAACAGATGCGGACAGAATAAAAGAAGTTTATAAACTATGTAAGGGTCACTTTGGTGATGTAAGATTTGTTGGTCTTAAATATCATAGTCAAATTGGTTGGGTTGCGAAAGCTCAATTTAATAATGATGAAGTTGGAAATTTAACGTCCGACGGTAAAACAAGTACTGAAGCTTTAAGAAATTTAAGAAACCGTATAAAGAAAATTATTAAAAGATATAATGGAGTTTAGACTCTGTTATATAGAATCCATTTGTAGTAAAACGACCAACACACCAGGGAGGTCGTTTATGGGTCTAATAATACCTAAGTAATCTTATAAAAAACTAACAAAAATAAATCAAATAAAAATCCTCTTTTTAAATATATCCCTTAAACAAAATTTATATACTCTAACAAAATATGAAATTCTTTTGTTTATGAGTATTATTCACACATTGTCATAAGAAGTGAATAAAGTTCAACTTATAATGATGAAAATATGAAATTCTTCTATTGATTAAGAAAAAATTTATATAAATATTTACTGAAATACAAAACTTTTATATAGCTTAAAGCCCTATTTATAGGGATATGTCGCAAAAGATAGTGAAATTATATGTTTTGAAATTATAAATGTAAAAACTACAAAAAGTTATTCACATCCATACTATGGAAACAAACCTTTTTAAAGTCAATTTTACTTTTTACTTTATACTCTTTACTATATAGTTCAAATTCTAATTCACATGCATGAAGAAGGAGTCTACTTGCCCCACCATTATCTATCCTGTTCGCTGGAGTAAATTCTCTATCAAGAAATTTAATAATATTTGCTTCACTCTGTCCATAAATTGGATCTCCGACTATTGGATGTTTCACGTGAAACAAATGAACACGTATCTGATGTTGTCTTCCCGTGTGAGGAGAACACTCAATGAGAGTCATATCTTTCTCTGCAAAGTACTCTAAAGGTCTAAAGGTGGTTTTAGATTCTTTGCCAGCACTGTCTACCTTAACTACCATTCTTACTAAAGCGGATTCAGCTTGAAAACGCAGTAAAGGTTCCTCTACGATAAGTTCATCTTTAAACTCACCATGAACCATTGCAAAATATTTTTTCTTCATATCTCTTTCTTGAAACATCATCTTTATCTCGCGTTCACTGATTTTATTGGTCGAACACAAAACTAATCCACTTGTCTCTTGATCAATCCTATGACCGATGTTAGCATCCATTCCATACTGGGACTTTAATTCATCTATGAGAGAGTAGGGAGTTGCTTTAGTTTGAGGGTGCACTAATACACCACTAGGCTTATCAAAAACTACAAACTCCTCTTCAATAAAAGTAGGTTTCAGCCCTTTGGAGATTGGTTCAAAATATATGAACTCTATTTCCCCTTCTATTTCTCCAGCAGTCTTTAACATCTTTTCGCCATTAACAAGGACACGGCCCTTGGATATAAAACGCTGTGCTTCTCGTTGCGGGTAACCAAACTCATTCATAAGATAAAAGACTGCTCTCTGTTTCTCTTTGACAAAATAGTTCTTTTTTACAAATGGCATTTTTAATTCCTCTGTTATGATACTTGTAGTAAAATACCAAACTTTAATTAGACGAATTTTAACATAAATTTATAAGAGATAAACTAGAAGGAATATAAATGGTAGAGAGATATTCAAGACCAGAGATGGCAGAAAAATGGACGCAACACGCAAGGTACGCAGCATGGTTGGAAGTTGAAAAAGCAGCAGTTAAAGCTTGGGCTAAACTTGGAAAAATTCCTCAAGAAGACGCAGATAAAATTGTAAAAAACGCAACATTCTCAGTTGAGCGAATCGAAGAGATAGAAGCTGTAACTAAACATGACTTGATTGCGTTTAACACAAGCGTTAGTGAATCTCTTGGTGAAGAGTCTAGATGGTTCCACTATGGTATGACATCTTCAGACGCTGTTGATACAGGAGTAGCTTTACAGATGAAAGCTTCTTTAGAGATTGTCATAGCTGACGTAAAAATGCTAATGGCATCAATTAAAACAAGAGCAGAGGAACACAAACTAACTTTAATGGTTGGACGCTCACACGGTATTCACGGTGAGCCTATCACATTTGGTTTAACGTTAGCTGTTTGGTATGATGAGATGGCTCGACATTTACTTAACCTAGAACAGACTATGGATGTTATATGCGTAGGTCAAATTTCTGGCGCGATGGGTAACTTTGCTCACGCTCCATTAGAACTAGAAGAATATGCAATGGCTGAACTAGGACTAAAACCTGAGCCTGTTTCTAACCAAGTAGTTCACCGTGATAGATATGCAAGACTTGCAACAGCGTTAGCAAGTATGGCATCTTCTGTAGAGAAATTTGCAGTACAAGTTAGACACCTTCAACGTACAGAAGTGTATGAAGCTGAAGAGTTTTTCGCAAAAGGACAAAAAGGTTCGTCTGCAATGCCTCACAAGCGTAACCCAATACTAACTGAAAACATAACTGGTTTAGCTCGTATGATACGCTCATATGCGATGCCAGCTATGGAAAACGTCGCATTATGGCATGAACGTGATATCTCTCACTCTTCTACTGAGCGTTTCTGGCTACCAGACGCTTTTATAACAACTGACTTTATGCTTCACCGCATGAACAGTGTTATATCTAAACTAACTGTTTATCCTAAAAACATGATGAAAAACCTAAACCTAACTGGTGGACTTGTTTTTTCTCAACGTGTTTTACTTGAGCTACCACTTCAAGGAGTGTCTCGAGAAGACGCCTATAGAATTGTACAGAGAAACGCAATGAAAGTTTGGGAAGAGATACAGCAAGGAAAACCAACTACAGATGAAAATGGCGAGTCATTATATCTTAACCACTTGCTAGCAGATGAAGAACTTGGTAAATCACTAAGCGAAAAACAAATTCGTGAATGTTTTAACTATGACTACTATACTAAGAATGTAGATAACATCTTTAAAAGAGTTTTTAAATAAGCTAAACAACTAATAAGTATAACCTCTTTGGTTATGCTATTTATCACCTAAAATTATACATGTTTTTCATATTATATATACATATAAATTATATATTTTGTTTCAGGAAATTTATACATTTCTTTCGATAAAATCCATTATATTTATATTAATATTTGATCTTTCGTCAAGCATTATCTTATCAATTTTTTATATATAACTAGATAACATTCCTAATAACAAATGTTAAAGGTCATATATGAAAATAAATATTGAAAATGTAAATATTAATGTTACTTCTAAATCTATAATTGTGATAGCAATGTCATCAACGATAGTTTTATTTGTAATACATCTACTAGGGAAATAATATGATCACAATAATAAAACGCAATGGCAGAACAGAACCTTTAGACATCGCAAAGATACAAAAATACACTTCAGCAGCGGTAAAAGGTCTTAGTAACGTAAGTCAAAGTGAACTAGAAGTTGACGCGCAGATTCACTTTCGTGATGGCATAACGTCTAAAGAGATTCAAGAGACTCTTATAAAAACTGCTGTTGATAAAATAGATATCGATGCTCCTAACTGGACATTTGTAGCATCTCGGCTTTTTCTTTTTAACATGTACCACCAAGTAAATGGTTTTACTGGTTATTGCTCACTTAAAAAGTATTTTCAAAAAGGGGAAAAAGAGGGTCGCATACTTCTAGGACTAAAAGAGATGTATGATCTTGATGAATTAGAAAAATATCTAGTTCCTGAACGTGACTTACAGTTTAACTATCTTGGAATTAAAACTCTTTATGATAGATACCTTATAAAAGACGGTAAATCTTGTCCTATTGAACTTCCTCAGCATATGTTTATGGGAATAGCGATGTTCTTGGCGCAACGTGAAGAAAACCGTCAGGAATGGGCTATCAAGTTTTATAACATGATTTCTACTTTTGAAGTTATGCTAGCAACGCCAACACTTAGTAACGCAAGAACTCCTAGACACCAACTTTCTTCTTGTTACATTGGTTCAGCACCAGACAACATAGAAGGAATATTTGACTCGTACCAAGAGATGGCTATGCTTTCTAAATTTGGTGGAGGAATCGGTTGGGACTGGACTGGTATTCGTTCTATGGGTTCATTTATTGATGGACATAAAAACGCAGCAGGGGGAACAGTACCATTTCTTAAAATTACAAATGACATCGCAATAGCGGTTGACCAACTGGGAACAAGAAAAGGTGCTATTGCTGTTTATATGGAACCTTGGCATATAGATATCAACGACTTTTTAGACCTGAAGAAAAACTCTGGGGAAGAGCGTCGTCGTG
>CAWUTM010000110.1:0-3378 GCA_963925755.1 uncultured Sulfurimonas sp.
GCGCTTTTGCTAAGTTGTCTGTGGCTGTTATGTCTAGTAAAAAAGTAAATCCGAGTTCTTCTTTATCGCGTTTAATGGTCTCAAAGAGTTGCGATGGTTTAAGAGAAATTATACTAGACATCATCAAGTTTACCCTTAAAGTCGGTGTTTCTCACTGTAAACTTCTCTTCGCGTTTAATCTGTTTTTGGATGTCCATAACAGAGTCTAAAATTGCTTCTGGACGAGGAGGGCAACCAGCAACATAAATGTCTACGGGAATGATTTCATCAATACCTTGTAATGTCGTGTAATTATCATAAAAACCACCAGTTGAAGCACATGCACCTACCGCTATAACCCATTTTGGTTCTGGCATTTGATCGTAAATCTGTTTGAGTATGGGAGCTTGTTTGTAACTTACCGTTCCCGCTACTATAAGCAGGTCTGCATGACGAGGAGAAAAACGCAGTACTTCAGCGCCAAAACGCGAGATGTCATAACGCGAAGCCGCAGTAGACATAAATTCTATCGCACAACAAGCAGTTCCAAAAACAAAGGGCCATAAAGAAGCTTCTCTTCCCCAGTCCACCACGGCATCTATAGTTGTCGTGACGACAGCTTCATCTAAAAGGTGTGAATTACTTACATCCATTTTAAAACTCCTGATTTATATACATAGATTAGAGCACCTGTGAGTAGTCCCAAAAAGGTAAACATTTCCATAAGCGCAAAAAAACCGAGTTCTCTAAGGTTTAACGCCCAAGGAAACATGAAAAGTATCTCTACATCGAAGATGAGAAAAATAATGCCTACGAGAAAAAACTTGACGTTGAAAGTGTCAAAATTTTCTTTGATACTATGACGAATACCACCCTCTATAGGTTCGTTTTTTCGTTCATTGTCACTAGAAACTCCAAGGTGTTTTGAAAGGTGAAAGAGAGTAGGCAAAAGTATAACTAAGACAACTATCATGGATGAGGAAAAGAATAAAGAACTAGTCATATTAAAGTACCCACCTTTGAGTGTGTTTGTATTCATTATAACATTAGAGTATCTAATAGTAAGCTGAATTAAATAAATTTTAGAAGAAAAATGCTATGATACACACTATGAAATATATTATTCGTTTTTTTATTGTTTACCTTGTTGTTGTCGTTACTATTTTTAGTTTTTATTCTAAAATTGTGGATAAATATGAAACTGATTTAGTTTTAACAAAGCACAGGATTATTGGTGTTTCGTACTTAGAACAAGCATATACTTTTACTAATAGTTTAATAGAGTATAAAAGAGCTGTAGACAATAAGTTAAATTCCAAGTATATAATCACACTTCACAAAAAACTCATAATAAATACACAGAGTATAAATAAGATACGAGAAGAAGAGTTTGATATTCAAAATGACAAGCTCTCTATCATGCTTGATAAAGTAAAATATTCTGAGTTAAATGATGTTGAGTATTATGAACTACTAGATATGTTAAACCATGAAAACTATAAGATAGGAGATATTGCTTTTCTTTTGTTTGAACCAGATAGAAAGCATTATTTCTTAAACACTTTAATTACCCACTATTTGCCTGAGTACCTTATTAGCATTGCTATTACAAATAGTATTATTTATGAATTTTCGAAAAACAATAATATTAGTGCTGAGAAAAGAAACCTATATATAGAGCAAAATAAACTTGTTCTTTTAGGTACCAAAGAGATAGATGCTATTGCAACTTTACTTGTTAAGTATAAAGATACGAAAGTTTTAAAGGGAATTATTGTTCAAACAATAATAGAATTGAATAATCTAGCAGAGCATGAAAATCTACTCTCATTTTTAGGTGAAGATAGTAAAAAGTTCAAAAGTCACATGGCTAGTTCAAATAATTTACTTGATTTAGCAAATAAACTTAACGAAAAAACTATGGAAATATCTAAAACATTATATCTTCAGAGACAAGTGGATTTAAAAGAAAAGATTCTTTTTGATAACTTTATCCTTCTGTTTATTATTGTTTTCATAACTGTGATCTTTGTCTACTTTGAATTTGTGTTTTCATCTAACAAGAAAAAAGAGAATGAACTCGCAAAGCTTAATAGAGTTCTCGATAAGCTTGTTATTTACTCTAAAACAGATAGAAATGGAATAATTACTTATGCAAGTGAGGCATTTGAAAAGGTCAGTGGTTATGATAAGGGGGAGTTGCTTGGAGGTTCTCACAATATTTTAAGACATGAAGATATGCCAAAAAATCTTTTTACAGATTTATGGGAAACAATTTTACAAAAGAAAACTTGGACTGGAGAGATTAAAAACAGAGCTAAAGATGGCTCATTCTACTGGGTAGAGACTACTATCATTCCAGAATTGAGCGAGAAAGGAGATGTAATTGGATACATCTCTTATCGAATTGATATTACTAGCCCAAAAGCTATCGAATCAGAAAGACAAAAAACGCAAGATGCCTTAGAAGTTAGATCTAAGTTCCTTTCGAATATGTCTCATGAAATCCGTACGCCTCTTAATGGAATCATCGGCTTAACATACGTAGCTTTAAAAACTACACTCAATAAGAAACAAAAAGACATCATAGAAAAAATCGAATCTTCATCAACACTTCTTTTAGGCATTGTCAATGATATACTAGACATTTCAAAAATAGAATCTGGAAAAATGCTAATCGAGAATAGACGCTTTAATATACGAAAAATAGCTCAAAATGTACATAATATGCTCTCTTTAAAGGCTAATGAAAAAGGTATTTATCTAGAAGTTGAGTATAAAAATATGGATGATTATGACTTTGAAGGGGATTCATTAAGAATCTCACAGGTCCTTACAAATCTAGCTTCAAACGCTATAAAGTTTACACATGAAGGTGGAGTTCACATTACTATAGAACAAAGAGGTAAGGATAAACTTACTTTTACAGTTAAGGATACAGGTATAGGACTTAAAGAAGAAACTATTAAGTCCCTTTTTGAAGAATTTACCCAAGCTGATATGAGTATAAGTCGAGAATATGGCGGGACTGGCCTTGGTCTTTCTATATCTAAACACTTAGTCAAACTTATGAATGGTTCTATTTGGGTAGAGAGTGAGTATGGAAAAGGAAGTTCATTTATTTTCGAGTTGCCCCTAAAAAATGCGATGGAGGATATCACATATGAAGAAGATAAAGATTCAATTCTTAAAGAGTTGGAAAAGAGTATCAACACATTACAGGGAAAGAGTATTTTAATAGCAGAAGATAACAAAATGAACCAGAACGTACTTGCTCTGATACTTGAAGATACACAGATTAAGTTAGAGTTTGCGAATGATGGTGCTATCGCTCTTAAAAAATATAAACAAGACAGTAGCTATGATATGATTTTAATGGATATTCAGATGCCAAATATG
>CAWUTM010000111.1:0-6604 GCA_963925755.1 uncultured Sulfurimonas sp.
CTTTGGTTGGTTGTCATTGAAAGGAGCATTTGAGTAGCTGTTATAACTGGTATTGAAGCTTCATTTGCCTTGTGGATAAGCATCTTTTGTATGTTAGGCACTTTATAGTATGGTACTTCTATCCCGAGGTCTCCACGAGCAACCATAAGTCCATCACTGACTTTTATAATTTCATCTATGTTTTGGACTGCGTCAAACTTTTCTATTTTAGCTATGAGATGTTGAGTGCCGCCGAGCGAACTTACAATTTCTCTGGCCTTACGCATGTCTTGCGCACTTTGTACAAATGATATAGCCATAAAGTCCACACCATTTTTTACACCCCAAGCGATGTCATCTCTATCTTTCCCAGTTAAAACATCTACTCCAAGTTTTGTATTTGGGAAATTAACGCCTTTCTTGGAATTAAGAATACCTTTATTTTCTACAAGAACTTTGACACTATTTTCATATACGGTGGTAACTTTTGTTCTGATAATTCCATCATACAAATAAATATAATCATCTACTTTTAACTGTTTTAATATTTGGGGATAATTGATAGAAACTTTGTAGCTACGGGGAGATAGCTGTTCACCAACAATATTCTCATTAACAAAAGTGATGTCGTCACCCTCCGTGAGTTCAAAACTATGGGAGAGTTTCCCTATTCTAATTTTTGGTCCACTTATATCTTGCAAAATACCGACAACTAAGTTTGTCTGCTTCATTGCAATTCTAATGTTTTGTAAAACTCTGAGGTGTTGTTCGTGAGTTCCGTGGCTGAAGTTAAGGCGGAAGAGATTTACTCCAGCTCGTATAAGTGCCACTAACATCTCTAAAGAGTCGGAAGATGGACCTACGGTAGCAAGGATTTTGGTTCTTTTTTTCATCTAAAATAGCTCCCTGTAATTGGGTCAATCTTATAGATTATACCATTAATGGATCAGAAGTCGCTTCTATCTCTTCAAAGTCCGCAATGATTGTTGTAAACATTTTTATATTCTTTTTCGCTTTTGCTATATTACTATCAAAAATTGCTTTTGAAGCTGGAAAAGCGTCCCCTAATTCTGTATAAATTAAAATACGTCCGTTAATATGCTTCTCTATTTCAGTAAAAGCATCTGTTAAATACGTCTTTTTTGTAGTATGTCTAAAAAGAGCTCTTACCATTTTAATACGTTCTTTAATTGGTATAGACTCATCAATTGCCGTTGCGATTCTTTTTATATCTATACGAGAAAGATAAACGCCACTAATAGCGGGTGAAAGAAGTTTCTCCGTAAGCGCGTCAACAAACTGAGGTACTGGCTCATCATCAGATTGATCCCCAGCATCTCTATTTTCAACTATGTTACCATCTTCATCCGTAACACACTCGTTTTTTACAAACTTATCAAACTCTGCTCTTAAATCGCTAATATTGTCATTTTCCATACTATTATTCCTTGTGTTTATTTTTTTGTTATTTCTATATATGCTTTATTTGTAAGTTTGTCAATAATGTCATCATAACTTACGTACTCCGCGTTTAAGTCTATGGCTCTTTGTTTCAAAGCTGAAAACTGTTTGTTGTTTTTCATATCCATAGAGACTTTAGGCAACTTGTCTATCATAGTTAAATGAGTCATCTCTGAAAAATCAAGTACAACGTCAAACATAGACATGTCTATACTCATATCTCTTGCTATTCTATTGATATCCGCGTCTTGAAGTTCAACTTCGGCCGTAAAACCCATAAGTTCCTCAAGGTTTTCATTATAGTAACTAACGTCAAATCCACAAGCCATAAACGCAAAAGCTTTCGCATAATGGTTTACACCGATGATAGCTATCTTAAGAGCACCTATGTCTTTTAAATGTTCAGTTAACACTCTCAAACTAAAAATATCGCCACGAAGCGTTTCACCCTCTTTATAGATGATGTCACACATTCCACTGCGTTTGACTAAACTAGAGGCGTTATCGAGTATTTCTACGACTTGGGAGACATACTCGCTTGAAATGACAGATCCATTTACATGAGACTTTTTCATATTACTCACAGTAAAGTACAAATCGTCTTCACGAATATTCATAGGAATCATCATAACGTCATCACTATTGTCTTTGAACTTTTTATTCATAATGGCACAAAACCGACTAGCACCTGCTGATTCACCTATAAAACCAAATAATCTCGTCTGCTTTGAGATTTGGTTGTCATCATTCATCATTGTATATTATCCTTATTTAACACCGACTATACCCCATAGTTCTCGTGCTTCTTCTTCTTCACATTTACATCTATAACAGACTTTGTCTTCTGTGTTTGTACTAAAAACAACGTCACATTCATCACAACGACGTACATGGAACTTTACAAGACTCTGTACTGTTGGAGTAAAAAACTCTTTTATGTCGTAAGAAGTTGAAAGAGTAAGCGCGTCTGGTTCGCACACGTCGTGACAGATATGACACTTTATACAAAGAAAAGGGTCAAACTCTATCTTCGAATTTTTCGTATCAGACGTAAGCGCTGCAGTTGGACAAACGCGGTAGCACATTTGACATGCCGTACACAACTCTTCATTCATCAATTTTTGTGAAGTAAAGGAGACTTCTCTTGCGTCTACTACGTGAAACTGCGAAGGTTTTTCAACTCTTTTTATCGCCGTAAAAAATATTTTTCTTCTGTCAGGAATCGTCTTTTTTCTTAGAAGTGCGATATCTTTGTTCTCTAAACTATGTTCAACGAGTTGCTCACCAGCTTTTTGAACTTCGTCTTCAAAGTTTTTCTTTACTTTAGCGACTGTTTGAAGGTTGAGTGCATTTAAAAAGTCGCGTCTTCCACTCTCTTTATTTTCACTTTCATAACAAACATTTTCGAGTTTTATACTTGCCGTGTTTTCCATCGCTTCTAAAAGATAAGTCGCTTCTTCGTAGTTGCTCATTATCTGCTTATGACACGTATGCGCAATGTCACAACCATCGCAATAACCCATGTCAAAAACAATCTCTTTTTTCAAAACTGCTAAAGAGATAATATGTTCAATACTCAACACTGAGATACAAGGAACGTTTTTTCTACATGAAAGAAGATTATCTTCTGATTCTACAAAGTCAAAGAAAAAGTTTGTAGAGTTAAACTCTTCTAGTTCAAGTGCTTCGCTAGGACATACGCCTACACAACCACCACAGGTCACACAAGATGAAAAGTTGATAGAGGGAAGGTTTGTACTCTCCCCCATTACTATCGCGTTTGTTGGACAAACCTCTTCACATTTGTTACATTCGCTATGAACGCTTAAAGAGCGAACGCAAGAACCTGCACTAAGAGCTATCATCTTATAAACTTAGCTCTTTTGTAAGATATTCATTATCACTTAAAATAAACTCTAACGCCATCTCCGCGCCATCATAATAAAGTGGCGTTCTAGACTCATACTTCATATTTATAAGGTAGAGTGGAGCCCAGTTAAGGAGGTGTTTATTTAAAAACTCATGCTGTGCGGTTTTAAAATCTTTTACCGCTATCATATCTCCATTTTTCTGCGCTTCTAATTCTGCGTTTGCCAAGTGATGCATAAATTCCAACTCAACGCCAATATGGTCAGATGAAAGCGTACGAGCGGCTTCATAATCTACCATAAAATCATAAGCACTGTATATGTCTGTTACTGGGTTCGCTCCACCTGTTTCTATCATCTGATCATCTCTTGTATAAAATGTTTCATAAGGAATAAGGTGTAAAACAGAAAGGTTTACAAAGTCAGGGTTGAAATACTCTTCTAAAAGCTGTTGTTCGCCAAGCGCGTTAAGAGGTTCCCATGACTTGAGCGTAGGAAAAAAGTCTAACATAGTCTCATCATTTTTTATCATTTTGAGCATCTCTACGTCTAACTCTTGAAGAAGTATACGAGATAAAAGAGCATAAAGGTTAATTCTAGATTCTAATTGTTGCATAAAAATTCTTTTATATTGGATTTTAAAATATTAATTCTAGCAAAATATACTGAATATAGGATTATAAACGCTTTGTAGTTACGAGAGCCTACTAATTAGGCTCATTGTATATAGAGAGTGATGGAAAAGCAAATTCAAGTGAATTTTTTTCTAATATTTCCATAATTTTATGCATAACGTCTTGTTTAATAATCAGCCATTCTTCCCATTGCACAGACTTTGTAAAACAGTATATTAAGATGTTTATACTCGAATTTTCAAATGAATCGAGGTAAACTAAGAGAGTGCTTTTGACACCTTCTAAATTATCAGTTGAAACTAATTTTGTCATACTTTTAGTTTTTTTATGATGCTCAAACTTTGTCTCTTTTGTCGCTATGCCAGAGTGTTTTTTCAGCATTAAACGAATTTCATCAACTGCGTTTTTTATATCTTTACTTGAAGAACTATATTTTATGCCAAGGCTCATTTTTATTCTACGGCCAAGGACTCTTTTATTCCAGTTCTTCACTTCTTTATTTGCAAAAGTGCCATTTGGAATAGCTATAAGCGCATTGTCAAATGTTCGTATTGTTGTTACTCTAAGACCTATTTCAACTACTACACCCTCATTTCCATCAACTTCTATCCAGTCCCCTTGTGAAAAGACATTACTAAAGAGTATAGAGAGTGTTCCAAAAAAGTTGCTTATAGTATCTTTAGCAGCAAAAGCAACAGCTAAACCACCTATACCAAGACCAGAAAGAACAGCCGTTAAATCAACACCAGAGAAAAACAATATAAATAAAAGACCTAGAATTAAAATAGAAAAATTTACTATTTTTATACCGACATTCACTATGTCTTTTTTGACATTTGACTTCTCACTGCTCACACTATTAAGTTTTATTGTTGCCACTGCGTTTACAATTTTATAAAGAAGTAAGGTAATGTAAAAACCATAAATAATATTAAAAGACGTACTTACCATTTCAACACTACTAAAGTCGTTATAAACATAAATTATCATATTTATATTTATAATGATGATGACGCTTTCTATTGCGCTTTTTATTTTTTTAAGTATTTGCTCTGAATAATTTTTTATAGGAGATATACTTAAAATGACTCTTTCTATTCCAACGTAAACAATTTTTCTAAAAAAATAAATAACGGCAATAAGTCCTATGATATAAACAAGTTCTACGCCAGAAAGACCATAAAACTCAAAGTTCATATTTACTGTGTTTAAGAGTGTCTCTATTTTCTCGTCCACTCCTTAAATTCCCTCTGCTATCATTGCGTCTGCCACTTTTTTAAATCCTGCGATATTAGCGCCATCTACATAGTTTCCCTCTACTCCATACTCTTTAGCGGTGAGAGCAACACGAGTACATATTTGTTCCATTATATCTTTTAACTTCTCATCAACCTCTTCAAAACTCCAACGACTCATTGAAGCGTTTTGACTCATTTCAAACTCACTTACAACTACTCCACCGGCATTTGCCGCCTTCGCGGGAGCAAAACATAAGTCATGTGATTGCATAATCGCAATTGCCTCTGGCGTCGATGGCATATTCGCTCCTTCTGAAACACTAATACAGCCATTCACTATTAGATTCTGAGCATCGATTTCTGTGAGTTCATTTTGTGTTGCGCAAGGAAAAGCGGCATAACATGGGATATCCCAAACAGCATGTCCACCCTCCGGATATTCTGAAACAGGGATATATGTCGCTTCGGGATGCATTACTAAATATTTTTCAAGAGAAGCGCGCTCTTCTAGTTTTAAGGTTTTAAGAAGTTGAATGTCTATCCCCCGTTTATCATAGATAGTTCCCTTAGAATCCGTACATGAAACAGGTATCGCTCCAATATGAAGTAACTTCTCTATAGCGTGAAGCGCGACGTTTCCAGCTCCGCTTACCGTACAAATTTTACCATCCAGCGATTCTTTTGCTTCTATTTCCAACATCTGTTGAGTAAAATATATAAGACCATATCCCGTTGCTTCAGGACGCATTAAAGAACCACCGAACATAAATGGTTTTCCAGTTAAAACACCTTCGTAAGATGATGTAATTTTTTTATACTCTCCAAACAAATAACCTATTTCACGAGAACCAACACCAATATCTCCGGCAGGAATATCTATACGTGGACCAATATACTTATGAAGTTCAGTCATAAACGCAGCACAAAACTTCATAACTTCAAAATCACTCTTTCCTTTAGGGTCAAAGTCACTTCCGCCCTTGCCTCCGCCGATAGGAAGACCTGTAAGTGAATTTTTAAGTATCTGCTCAAACCCTAGAAACTTTAGGATACCTTCATTAACGCTAGGGTGAAAACGAAGTCCTCCTTTATAGGGCCCAAGGGAGTTATTAAACTGTACGCGGAACCCCGTATTCACATTTATATTTTGATTATCATCTAACCATGTTACTTTAAACTTAAATATTCTATCTGGTACAACTAAACGTTCTAGGACTGCGTATTTAGCGTATCTTTTATCTGACTCCAATAAAGGAGCTATAGAACATATCACCTCTTCCATTGCCTGATAAAAAACTTTATTCTCGTCACATCCACTCTTCTCAAATCGCTTTGCACTATGTTCACTTTGTGACATTAACTTCCCTTGACTAATTGATTAACTTATTTATCTTTATTTTATCATTATTATATTAAAATCAAC
>CAWUTM010000112.1:0-20032 GCA_963925755.1 uncultured Sulfurimonas sp.
ATTAAGTCTTCTTACTTGCTTAGTTTTCAATGATCTCAAACTGTTAACTCTCTGTCTTTCGACTAAGTGTCTCTGTTTGTGGATGGGAATTATAGGGGGTTGTAGCTTAATGTTCGCTTAGGGTTTGAAGAAGATTGGAAACTTCCTGGTTTTACTTGGATTCTATTATCCAACCACCACCTAAAAGTTTGTTTTCATCGTAAAATACAGCTGCTTGACCTACGGCTACACCGAAAACACTCTCTTCTAAAGTCACATATGCAATTTCATTTTCTATCTTTACATGACACTGCACAGCTTTAGTTCTATATCGTAGTTTTACTGTTGTATCAAACTCAACTTCTGTATTAAACATATTTAAATTATTTAATACAACACTATTACAAGCTAAGTCTTCTTTTTTTCCAACTACAATTTGGTTTTTCTTAGAATCTATACTTAAAACAAAGTGTGGCTCATGCGCGCCATTTACGGTAAAACCTTTTCGTTTCCCTATTGTGTAGTGCATATACCCTTTATGCACACCTACTACATTACCTTCTGTATCTAATACATCTCCTGTATTATCTACATCAACATACTTCTTAAGTATGTCTGTGTAATTAGTTTCAACAAAACATATCTCACTTGATTCAGCTTGTGATGAGAAGGATTCTAATCCTTCTATAGAGGCTGCCATCTTTTTTATGTCTTTTTTATGTTTTTCGCCTAATGGAAATTTCAATCTAGGAAGAGTATCTTTATTTACATAAAATAAAAAATAGCTTTGATCTTTTGTATCATCTTCTGCTTGATAAAAATATTCACCATCTGTTTGTATATAATGGCCCGTAGCTAAATATGCGGCCCCAACCTTATCTGCAAAGTCTATCATTTCACCAAATTTCATTGTTCTATTACATAGGGCACAAGGGTTAGGTGTTTCGCCTTTTTCATATGTATCTATAAACGGCTGAAAAACTTCTTCTTTAAACCTTTTTTGAAGGTCTAGAACATGAAGTTTAACACCTAGCTTATCAGCTGCTTTTTGAGCACGTGCTTGATGTATTTCATGATAACCTGGTTTGGAATGAAGTTTCATATATAAACCTTCTACTTCATAACCTTCTTCTTTTAATAGAAGTGTTGTAATTGTTGAATCAACACCGCCACTCATACCCACTAATACTTTTTTATGATTTAGCATTATTTTTTCCTTAAACTTGATAATGATTTATAATATGAAGTATCTTTTAATCCTACATCTTCCAAAACTTCAATTTGCTTAGAAAGAGACACTTCAATCTCATCTACAACACATTCTAAATCATCGGTTAATCTTATTATCTCTAAATCTTCTTTATTTATCATTCCCTCTGCGAATAACTTGTCTTTAATAAAATTTAATAAAGGTTGATAAAATTCTGTTCCTATTATAAATATTTTTACACCAGTAACTTTTTTTGTTTGCACAAGCGTTAATGATTCAAAAAGTTCATCTAATGTTCCAAACCCACCAGGGAAAATAACATAAGCCATTGAATATTTCACTAACATAACTTTTCTAGAAAAAAAGTAATCAAATGTCAGTTCTTTTGTTGTAAATGGATTTAAAGTTTGTTCAAATTGCAAGTCAATATTAAGACCAATAGACTCAACATTATGTTCTTTTGCACCCTTATTTGCCGCTTCCATAATTCCAGGTCCACCACCTGTCATAATATTATATCCACGACTTCCCAGAAGTGATGCTAGATGTACGGACTCTTTATAATATTTATTATCTTTATCAGTTCTAGCACTACCAAAAATAGTTACCGTAGGACCCAAGTCTCCAAGTTCATCAAAACCCTTGACAAAGTCAGCAAGAATTTTAAATACACTCCAGACATCAGCAGATTTTATATCTTTAATATATTTCTTTGTTAACGCCTTATCTTTCGTACTCATATTAGCCCTTAAGTTTCGAAAGTCTTTCACGTTTTGTTCCGATAGATGTGATTTGAACACCAAAGTTACCATCAACAATGACAACCTCTCCTTGAGCAATAATATGGTTGTCTACAAGAATATCCAATGGATCATTTGCCAATTGATTTAGCTCAATTACTGAACCAATATCCATATTTAAAACATCTTTTAAAAGCATTTTCTTCTTACCGATTCGTACTCTTACTGGAAGTTTAACGTCCATAATTAAAGCAATATTATTCATTTCATCACTACTAAGCTGAATATTCTCACTATATGAATCAGATGATTTATATTCAGTAGATTCAAAACTTTCAATATTTTCTTTAGTATTTCCATTAAGAGCGTTATCAAGTTTTTCATCAATAATAAACATTACAAGAGATTTTAAAGGGTCCATTACAAAGTTATAGATAAACATTTTTGTAAATTCTTCAAGACTAACTTCTGAATCACTATCAATATTTTCTACACTTATCACAGAGAAGGAAAGAACTGGGAGTTCACTTTGTGCAGATAAATTGTTTGAAATTGCTCCAAATATATTCGAAACAATTTCTTTGGTTGCATCTAGATCATCTTCACTTACATCTTCTCTATCGCTAGCTTCCTCTCCCATCATCATATCTGAAAGGGATGCAGCGAGGTTAGGAGGAAGTGCAATCATTACATCAGCATCAACTGCTCCAGAAACTGTTACCTTTACTAAAACAATAGGGGGAACAATATTTGAGATAATACTAAGTTCTTGTTCTTCTTTAAGTTTTAAACTTGGAGCCATTCCAACTAGTGCTTCTATAGTACCAACTGTTTCAGTCTCAAATAATTTCATAAAATCACTCATCATCTTCTTCCTTTACTTCATTGTTTATTATCTTTTTCACACCTACGATTTTGTCTTCTCTTTTTATTTCAAAGTTTTCAAGTGCGCGCTTAACGGCATCTCTTTCAGTATCAACAATTTCTGTAATTTGAATTGACTTTCTAAATCTTCTCAGTCCTATCTCACCTTTAAACCTATCTTTTCCATCAACAGATACTGTCACTATATCATCAGCAGGAGTCGCAAGCCTTAGAATATCTCCAATTTTTATTTCCAATATATCCATCATACTTATATTTGCACTACCTAGATTTGCCTCAACTTCTACCTTCGCACCACCAAGAAGCACTTGAAGCTCAGTATTTCTACTCTTTTTAGAACTTGTTTCATTTAACATTAAATCACGAGACGCCAACTTGGGGAGTACTGGTTCTAATGCAATAACTGGATAACAGATATTCATCATTCCTGAAGAGTGTCCAATAATTATTTCCATTACAACCATAACTACAATTTCATTTTGAGCAACAATTTGAACAACATTTGGACTTGATTCTTTATTCTCAATTACTGGAAATATTTCCATTACGGGTGCCCATGCTTCTTTTAATGTACTCATCATAACACGAAGTACCGTTTCAAAAAGGCTCAGTTCTATATCAGAGAACTCTCTTGACGCGTCAAAAGGCTCACCTTTTCCACCAAGTAGTCTATCAAGCATAGGAAAAGCAATAGATGGGTTAATTTCAATAACTCCACTTCCCTCTAGAGGTTTTACAGAAAAGACATTGAAACTAGTAGGGTTTGGAAGAGACATTAAAAACTCACCATATGTCATCTGATCAACTGAATGAAGTTGAATTTCAACAATAGAACGCATAATAGATGAGATTTGAGAAGCCAGTGAGCGTGCCATTTTATCGTGAATACCACGAAATGCGCGTAACTGTTCCTTAGAAACTCTATTCGGGCGCTTAAAATCATACAGTGTTACCTGTCTTTGATGATGATGACCACCACCTCCATCATCTTCTGATTCAAGGATATCATCACCCTCGTCTTCAACAACATCGAGTAACGCATCAATCTCTTCTTGTGAAAGTATATCAGCCATCTATACTCCTACGCTTTCTTTAATTTTTTGGATAACCGATTTATGAATTTGAGATATTCTAGACTCTGTAATTTCAAGAACAGCACTGATCTCTTTAAGTGTAAGTTCTTCAAAATAGTAAAGTTGAATTATCATTTGTTCTCTCTCTTTATATGATGATAGTATTTTTTTAATGACTTGTACAAGCTCATCTTTTTCAATTACTGCTAGTGCCGCGCCTTCGTCACCAACATGTAGTTGATCATGAAGTGGCATCACTGTGTAAATATTAGAAGCAATTCGCGCTTCATGAATTTTTTCGACACTCTCTTCTAGTTTTTCTGCTAATTCTTCATCACTTGGTTCTTCATCATGGATCAACATATGTTCTTCTACTATATAATTTATAGCTTTAACAAGTTTTCTATTTGCTCTACTTAAAATATCTAAACTTCTAAGATAGTCTAGCATAGCACCGTACACTCTCTTTTTAGCATAACCCCAAAATGAGTCATTTAAAGCCTCATCATATCTACGTGCAAGTTTAATTAATTCTTCAGTTCCTATTGCCGAAAGATCAGAAAAATCTATAGAGCTTGGAAGTCTTTCTTTAAGTCTAAATGCCATTGCTTTAACTGCAGGAAGGTACTGTAGTGCTAGTTCATCTTCTTTATGTTTTAAATCTTGCTTATAGGCATTTTGCATCATTACTGCTTTCCATCTAAACTTTCAGCATTCATTTTAATTGCCATATCCGTTACTTTACAAGCAGTATCAACAATATGATCTCTTTTATTAATTTCTCCAGCATAATAATCCAGTTCAACTTCATGGTCGCTTCTTGAGAAAAAGTGTGTCTTAGATGTAATTGTTTTATAATAAAGTGCAATGATAATGTGTGAAAATAAATAAAAGAAAGCTGTGATAAAAAAAGTATATATAAATAAACTATCCGCATCAAAAGATTTTAGGATCCCAAATATTACTCCAACGAAGAAGCCTTGAACAGTAAAAAAGTATACAAAGTTTTCACCTAACATTAATTGACCTTTAAATTTAACTTAAAAATGTTCTATTAATCTCTTAAATAGCCCGGATAGACCACTTTCATTAGAGGTAACCAGCACATTTCGTTCCAGCTTAGAGACAATTTTACTAACAATTGCCTCAATATCTTTTCCTGGTTGAGAAGTTGGATATACGGCACTAAAAAGCGCACGTTTTTTTACTGATGATGAAACCTTTATATCAGCGTTTATTTTGCCTATTAATCTTAAATCAAGTCCTTTTCCTATATTTGCGTCTGCTACTTTTTTAATCTTATCAAATACGGCAACTGCTTCTCTCTCATTTTTCACCTGATTTAGAATCATACTGATATCATTTCTTAGAGTTGCAATAGTCTTAATTGTCGCATATGCGTCGGTGATAGCTGCTGGATCAGGAACAGTAACAACAATAACATCATCAGCCGCATTTAAAAACATCTGTATATGCTCTCCTATTCCTGCGCCTGTGTCAATTATCATCACATCCAACTTATCAAGAATCTGCGCTTCTTCCATAAAACGCTCAAATAGCGCCATATTAGAATACTTCAGTATCTCATCACCACTTTCCCCAGGAATGAGTATAAGGTTTCTTGTAATAGGAATTAAAATATCCGCTACGGTTGCTTCCCCTTTGAGAACATGTAAAATATTTTTCTTTATCTTTACGTTAAACATAACATCAAGATTTGCAAGACCAATATCTGCATCAAAGATACCTACATTAATACCTTTTTGAGAGAGACAATAAGCAAGATTTGAGCTAATTGTACTTTTTCCTACACCACCCTTACCGCTAGTTATAGCAATAAAACGTGTTTTTTTTGATTTTTTTACTGATGCTTTATTACTTGCAGAGACTAGCTCTTCAAGCTTCTCTGCCTGATGACCTATCATGTGTTACTCCGATTAAAACCATTTAAAAGACAATCCACTAAAAAGTCACTACTAGCACAAACTAAATCCTCTGGCACTTCTTGACCCACAGAGAAATAGCTTATAGGTTTTTTTGTCTCATATGCGAGAGAAAATATATTTCCAAAACCTCTAGTCTCATCAAGTTTAGTGAACATCAAACTATCTACGCCTAAACTTGAAAAGTTATCATACGTACTCTTTAAATCTTCATATTTAATAGAGCTTGGCATAACAAGGACTACTTCTACGTTGTATTCTGTTTTGTTTGCACTTAAGCACTCATATATTTTTTCTATTTTTCCTTTATCGTAAGGACTTGATCCCATAGTATCAATAAGAATATAATCACAATAGCGCAATGCTTCAAGAGCGTTTGTAAATTCTGGTGGATCCACGACAGTTTCAATACCAAGTTTCATCATTCTTGCATATTGCATAAGTTGTTCAACCGCCCCTATACGATAGGTATCTAAAACAACAAGTCCAACTTTATACTTTTTTTGTAGTAAAAAAGAGTAACGAGCCGCTAGTTTTGCGATACTTGTAGTTTTCCCAACACCAGTTGGACCAACTAACATTATTACTTTTTTACTTCCAACATTTAATGTTGGTTCTTGTTTAATAGCCACCATTTTACGTAGTATGGTTTGAAAGTACCTTTTAACTGTAGTGGAATTTTCACGCATTTTAAAAGGCATATGTTCCAGAGTGATTCTCATCAATTCATCAAGATGATTTTTGTTCATTCCACTTTGAGAAGCTAGTCTATATATTTCGGCAAACTCTGAAGGGATTGGAGAATCAATAGCTGGAGATTTTTCATCCCAGAACATATTTTGAATTATTTTTACTTTATCTGTAAGCTTATTGATTTCTACTTTTATCTCTTTAAGTTCTTTTGGCTCTTTCTCTACTACAGCAGCTACTTGTTGAGTTGCAGGAGGAAACATATACTCAGAAAGAGGATCATTTGTTACTGTCGATATTTTAGCAATTTGCTGTGCTGCGTTTGAAATATCAAAGAGAACATCTTTACTCTCTTGTTTCACAGGCTTTTGTTTTGAAAGTGGTTTCATAGAATTTTGATATGTGTTTTGTACCCTATCATTTTCAATTCCAATAACTATCTCATAAAGAGCTTCTCTACCCAGAGCTTTTTTTCGTATCTCTTTTGTTTCGATGAGCATTCCCTCATCGCCTATTTCCATTTTTGCTTTTTTAAGTGCTTCTGATGGTGTTTTTCCAGTAAAGGTTAATATTTTCACGACTTAATCCCTGAAAGTGGAATTAACACACTCTCGCGTTTGTGCCAAGCAGGATGAGGAATGGTTAATTTTTCTGTATTTATAATGCGATTGTCAAAAAATATAATATCCAAATCTAATGTCCTTGGTGCGTTTGCAAAACTTCTCACTCTTGCAAAGTTTTTTTCTAATCTCATTAAATAAGCTAAAAAAGGTTTTGCTTGCATTGAAGTTTTCAAAACTATTATTGAGTTAAAAAAATCATCTTGGTCTTCATAACCAAAGGGAGGATTTTTCAAAATCAACGAGCTTTCAATAATATCTATTCTTTTATCTTTTTGTAGTCTAAAAAAAAGATGTTCAAACCTGCGTTTAACATCTCCTATATTTCCACCAATTCCGACAACTGCTCTATGTCTATGAGAAGAAACTTTAGATGTCAGGTATGGAAAATGCAGACCATGAAAAACAGAAAGCTTTTCATTAAGTATGCGTTTTGTGTACATTTACTTCGCTTGAGCTTTTTGCGCTTCTTGAGCGGCGGTTATTTCATTGATGATTTGCATCATTCCCATCATCGCAAGATGGTAACCAAAAGGACCAAATCCTACGATTGATGAAGAACAAACAGGTGCAATCATGTTTTCTTTTCTAAACTCTTCACGTCTATGAATATTTGAAATATGAACTTCAATAGTTGGTAGGTTCACAGCAGATATCGCATCACGAATAGCAATAGAAGTGTGTGTATAAGCTGCTGCGTTTATTATAATACCGTGAGCCTCACCATAACATTCTTGAACTTTATCTACGATTTCACCCTCTAAATTACTTTGAAAAAACTCTATCTCAACACTATTTTGTGTTGCCACTTCTTTCATTTGAGCATGAATTTGCTCTAGTTTCATTGGACCGTAAATATTTTGTTCGCGAACACCTAACATATTTAAGTTAGGACCTTGAATCACAACTATTTTCATTATAAACCTTTTTTTAATATTTAGAGATTTATTTTACCTAAATTAAGATTAAAAAAAAGGTGTGTTGTTTATAAAATTTCTACTAAGTAGTTCTTAGACTCTATAAGTACTTTGCAATCTTGAATCATGTCATATAAGTCTATCTCTCGCCCTGAGATATTATAAACAACTTCACCCGTAGAATTCACAAACATAAAGACTTCTGATTCATGATAATTTTCACACATATAAGATGAAAAAATGACATAAGTCGCATCTTCCATTTCAGTAATGCTTGAAACTATTTTTTTAAATTTTTGGCAATCTCTATCAATTTGTTTAATGGTTAATATCTCTTTTTGCAGACTATTTTTAAGTACATTGGGAAGATTAACAAGTTCTTTTTCGAGGTTTTCATACTTTTTAATGCACTTAATCATAATAATACTCCAACTATAAAATATTCTAATATTAAAGTATATACAAGAATTTATCATATTTAGCTTAAATAATATTAGTATATCGTTATACAAAACAGTGTATAATCTCACTATAAATAATAATATAAAGAATGTAAATATGAAAATAATCACACCACACTATATACTAATGCGAGATAGAGTGAGTACAAATCTATCTATCGCATTTGACAAAAAAATAGAAAAAATCGCACCCTTAGATGAGCTTATAGAAATGTATCCAGATGCAAAAAGAACTACTCTTAGAGAAAATTCTTTACTTATGCCAGGACTTATTAATGCCCATGTGCACATAGAATTTTCTGCAAATAAAACAGAATTAAGTTATGGTGATTTTATGAACTGGCTGTATAGCGTGATAGAAAACCGTGAAGAGCTTATAGGCGGATGCAATATAGAATGTATGAAAAATGCTTGTGACGCAATGCTTGAAAATGGTATCACAACATTTGGCGCAATTAGTTCTCATGGAATGGATTTGGATGCTTGTGTGCAAGCAAAACAAAATGTTGTATATTTTAATGAGGTTATAGGTTCTCAAGCAACTATGGCTGATGCCTTATATGCTGACTTTCTATCGCGTTTGGATGCTTCAAAGTCAGTTAAACGTGAAGGATTTTACCCAGCAGTAGCTATCCACTCACCCTATTCCGTTCACCCTGTCTTAATCAAAAAAGCGCTAAAAATTGTCAAAGATGAAAAGTTAAAAATCACGGCTCACTTTATGGAGAGTCAAGCGGAGAGAGACTGGTTAGATAATAGTAATGGTGAGTTTAAAGAGTTTTTTCATAAACTTGTAAAACAGGAATCTAATGTATCTGATGCAAAAGAATTTTTAGAGTTGTTTAATGAAAATGAGGCCCTTTTAACACATGTTGTGCATGCAAACGCAGAAGAGTTGGATACTGTCTCTAAAGCGAAACACACTGTTATTCATTGTCCAATTTCCAATAGACTATTAGGTAATCCAACACTTGATATTAATGCGCTGAATGAGAAAAATATACGATGGATAGTCGCAACGGATGGTCTGAGTTCAAACTATAAACTTGATCTTTTTGAAGAGATGAAGATGTCTCTGTTTATGCATTCGGACGCACCACTTTTAAAATTTGCACAAGCACTTTTAGATGGAGTCACTATACATGCTGCACAAGCTTTGGGTTTAAATACAGGCGAAATTGCTGAAGGAAAAAATGCGGATATGATTGTCCTAGACTTGGATAAAGAACCAACAAAAGAGTTAGCGATACACCTCATACTTCACCGCTACAATATCTCTAAAGTTTATATAAATGGAACACTTACAAAGGAAACAAATGAATCTCATTAAAAAAATACTCTTATTTATCACTCTTCCACTGAAGTTTATACAAGATCACTTCAAAGCTATGCTCTTTTTACTTTTACTATTTCTTCTTTTTGCACCTAAAAGTGAACAAGAATTAACATCTAATAATTTAGAAGAGATAGCTTTAGTTGGCCCCATCATGGATGCGACCGAAATCGTAAATAGAATTGACGAAGTAGCAAATAATGACTCAATAAAAGGTGTCCTATTAAGTGTCAATTCCCCTGGTGGTGCGGTTGCTCCCTCACTTGAAATAGCATATGCTATCAAGCGTTTAAAGGAGAAAAAACCTGTTGTGGCTTATGCAAAAGGAACTATTGCGAGTGGAAGCTACTATGCTAGTATCTGGGCAGACGAAATTATGGCTAATCCAGGAAGTATGGTTGGAAGTATCGGTGTGATTATGCAAGGTGCGGATATTAGTGACCTTATGAGTAAAGTAGGTATAAAAACACAGAGCGTTCAAGCTGGTAAATATAAAAGAATAGGTACGCCAGATAGAGCTTGGAGGGACTATGAAGTAAATGAACTAAACAAAGTTATACAAGGTACCTATGAAATGTTTACGCAAGACGTTGCAAAAGCGAGAGGTCTGGACATAACTAAACGCGACACTTATGCAAATGCACATATATTTACAGCTGGACAAGCTAAAGAGATAGGTCTTGTTGATAGTTTAGGGGTTGCTTATGACGCTCGATTTCGAGTTGTGCAACTCAGTGGCGTTATAATCCCTATTTGGAATAAAGAAGATAAGTTTGATAAACTCATAAGGAAACTATCTGCTTCAACGGCTATAACGCTTCATACTTACTTTCCAGCTATTACACTCAAGTAAGTAAAAGCTACTAGTAGTTAGTAGCTCTATAATTTTATAGAGTTTCTACTTCAACTACGGCGGTTAAATTTTCAAATATTCTTTGTACTCTATCCTGCCAAAGTCTTCCAAACTCTTTTACTTCTTCCTCGGACGCATCACCAGAACTTAGTTTAGTCATTAGTTTCATCATCATAGGATTTGGTTTTACCGCTTCAGGGTTATATGTAACATCTACACTCATTCCAGTATCAACTCTAGTAAAT
Source organism: uncultured Sulfurimonas sp. (assembly GCA_963925755.1). Taxonomy (GTDB): domain Bacteria; phylum Campylobacterota; class Campylobacteria; order Campylobacterales; family Sulfurimonadaceae; genus Sulfurimonas. Next base: position 10,950 of record CAWUTM010000112.1, read on the forward strand.
CTAGCTGATGAGTCAATCTCTTCGTTAAAACTCATAAGAGAGTGACGAGAGAACTGACCCTGAAGTCCTTTAAAACCACTTTTATCTGTTGCTCCCGTTATCTGAGAGATTACATTTGAGATAACTCCTGCGACACCATCTTCTAGAGCCTCTTCAAATGCCACCTTAACATTACCCCTAACAGCTCTTTCATTTGGATAGAGTGCTTCGAGTGCTTTAAGTGTCATGATATATGCACCTGCAACTGTAGGACAAGAGTGTCCAGCAGATTTCACCACATCTAGATATGTGAACTCATACTCACCTTTTTCAAATGCACCTAAAACCTGAGACAATGGATCTTTTACTTTAATGGTCTCTATAGTGTCAAAAAATGTTGGATAACTCATAAGATACTCTCCTTTTTAATAACTCTTGCACTTACAATTGTACTATCACTTTGAGCCTCAAATAAATCATCAACCTTTAATGAGTCAATATCTACTACTTTAGATTCTATTGAAAGTTGAGCAAAACCTTTTTTACTTTTAAATTTTGGATTATTTGATTCTAACATTTTTTGTAAGTTAAGTAGCTCGCTTTTGTAAATATTAAGATTAGATTCTAGAGCTTGTGGGAGTCTATTTTTTGTATACTCAAGCTCTTTTTTAAATCCACTGAGCTTAAACGCTATACTTTGAGAAAAAACATCTTGAAGCTGTGATATCTCTTCCTTTTTTTGTCTTAGTTTCTTTTCTACAGAGTGTTGTTTATAAGAGTTTTCAAGATGATTTAATTCCTGCTTTTTAGACTCTATCTTAGAAACAAGCAACTGTTGCATCTGAGTTTGTAATAAGTCGAGTGTTTGATACAGTTCATTTGTATCTGGCAAGATTATTTCCATAGCAGCACTTGGAGTGGCAGCTCTTAAATCGGCCACAAAATCACTAATAAGCCAATCTATCTCATGGCCAACTGCTGAGACTATAGGAGTTTTTGCGTTAAAAATAGCATCTGCGACTATCTCTTCATTAAATGCCCATAAATCTTCCATACTTCCTCCGCCACGACCAACAATCATAATATCATACTTATGTGTATCCGCAGCGCTAATTGCATTTGCTATATCTCCAGCTGCGTTTGCACCTTGAACGAGTACATCGTAAACATCTATCTCTAGGAGTCGGTATCTACTGTTTGCCACTCTTAGCATATCTTGCAGAGCCGCTCCAGTTTGGGATGTAATAAGCGCTAAACGCGATGGAAATTTTGGAAGTTGTTTTTTTCTCTCTTGCGCAAAATATCCCTGAGCAGAAAGCTTTTCTTTTAACTGTTCATAAGCCAAGGCTAAAGCGCCCTGTCCTGCTGGTTCAATTGAAAAACAGTTTATTTGGTAAGAACCACGAGGCGTGTAAAGTGTAAGAGCCGCATTTATAATAACTTTCATACCCTCTTCAAGGCGAAACTTTAACTTCGAAGCGTTTCCCCTAAACATTACACCACTAATACTAGAAGAGTTGTCTTTAAGAGTAAAATAGATATGTCCAGAATTATGAAAAGTGATGCGAGAGAGTTCGCCCTCAACAAAGACCTGATTAAAACTTGCTTCGAGAAGACCTTTTATCTGTTCGTTTAGTCCAGAAACGCTAAGAGTATGTACCCCAAGGGCACTTCCTGCGGGGCGCATACTTTACTTACTTTTGCGAGCTATTAAAAGCGTTGAGATATCCATAGAAAAACTTTTAGTGTAGAGCATTTCAAATCCAGCATTTTCAAGTTCCTCTTGCATATTTTTCACAGTTGAAAAATCTTCAATTGAGTTGGGCAGGTACTCATAAGCTTCAAGGTTTTTAGAGATGAATCCGCCTATTTTTGGTAAAATTTTATTTGTATAAACACTCATAATTTTTCCTAAGAATGAAGGGTTCTCATTTTTCATAAATTCTAAAATAACAACAAGACCCTCTTTTTTCAAAACACGATTAAATTCGATTAATGCTTCCTTTCGCTCCACAACGTTACGTATACCATATGTAATACTAAGTATATCCGCACTTGCATCTTCTAGTGGTATCTCCGTAGCCTTACTAATGTGATAATTAAACTTAGGATATTTTTTACGAGCAACATCTACCATACCATTTGATGGATCGACACCAACAATCTCCCCAATAGCGATACCAGATTTTTCAGCGCGATCACGCCAAAACTCCATCATATCACCTGTCCCACAAGCTACATCAACTATTCTTTCAATTGAATCTTTTCCTGTGTAAGTAAAAGCCAAGTCACAAGCTTTTCTTCTCCATGACTTATCTATACCCATACTCATCACACGATTAGCCGTATCGTAAGTTGGTGCGATATCATCAAACATAGAAACAATTTTTTCTTGTTTTTGTGTATTATTTTTACCTTGTGAGCTCATAATTTATATCCTTTTCATCCACATTATTATATCTTTATCTTCTTTTTGTATATTTAAAACTTCAAACTCAGAGTTTTCTTCAGAGAAACCTTCTTCTCCACCAAAACTAGGTGCAATGTAACATAAGTAATAATCAACAATATCACGAGTAAGTTCATACATCTTACTCGTTCCTTCAATCATAATATTTTTATAGTTATCAAGTTTATTAAAGTCACTCTCTATATAGACATTTCTCCCTTTTATATTAAAAAGAGGAATATTTCTATCAAAATCATCATTTCTTGAGTAAATTAAAACATCAGGGGCTTTTCCATTTACATCTCTTGCATCCAGCGTTGGTCTATCTGTTCGTACAGTATTTCCACCTATAATAAGCAAGTCACATACGTCGCGCATAGCGTGGACATTTTTTCTTGACTCTTTAGAACTTATTATTCCATCATCGGTCGTCGCGTTTAAACGCTGTGCCCACTTAAAAAAAACAAACCTTGAGGCTAAGAATTTTGTAAATGGGAAAAGAAGAGCATCACATTCCTCTTTTAAAACCTTAGTCTTAACCTCACAAGAATTATTTTGAAGTATCATATTTCCATTTTTTGCTTCTATATTTGTATCAGAAGAACCAACAAGGACTTTTTTAATTCCAAGTTCACTTATAAGAGTAGCGCAAGATGGTGTTCTCCCACTATGAGAACATGGTTCAAGAGTTGTGAAGAGAGAAATATTTTCAAAAATATTATTATTATTTTTAAGAAGATAGTTATGAATATCTTGAGATTTCTGAAGTGTTAAAATATAAGAGTCATTGGTGAGTTTATAATAAGCAGATTGAAGGGCGTTTACTTCTGCATGTGGCTCTCCAGCTCTATGATGAGCCTCAACAGATAATATCTCGCCATTTTCCCCAACCACCGCGCAACCTACTGCAGGATTTGGATAAGTAAGACCTTGATATTTCCAAGCTTCTTTAAGAGCCAGGCTCATAAAAAAACTATTATCTATTAACACGGTTAGTTACTACCACTCAAAGTAAGTTTTAGCTTTTAGAATATCGTTAAATTCTACTTGAACTTCTTCATCTTCTGTTTTCACAGTGATTTTAGTACCTTCAACCTTTAACAAAATCCCTCTAACTTTTACTTTATCAGTGCAAAGCAGAGATACTCTTTCACCAATAGACTTTTTATAATGGTTAATATTTGCTAGTTTTCGCTCAATTCCAGCTGTACCAACTTCAAGTCTATACTCTCCAGAAACAGGAGGTGTTACATCTAAAAGTGGAGAAATCAAATGTGTGATATCAACACATGTGTCAAGACTTACACCCTTGCGTTTAGAATCTTCCATTTCGCTAGAAATAATACTAACACGGTAAATTGTTTCATCGTTTTCACTGACAACAGTTGCATCATAAAGTTCTAACCCGACTGATTTTATAACTGATTCTATATCACTTTGCAGGCTCATTACTCTTCCTCTTTCTTATCTTTAGCTATTTGCTTAAACAGATCATCTAATTTTTTTGATTTTTCAAATTGTTCATCAAATTCAAAAGTAAATTTAGGACAACGGTACCAACCCTGATCTTTGAGACAGTATGTTTCAATAATAGGACGAGCATTTCTTAAAAGTTTAAGATAGTCGCGTTTTTCTTGTTCTTTGAATTCATTGGGATTTATATAAACTTTTGCATCACTTTTTCCACGAGAACAGACAACTTCTATAATACTTAAATCATGAAGTCTTTTGTCATTCATCGTACCAAGTGCTTTGGAAACTAATTCTAAGAGAACTGCTTCAGTTCTCTTGAGTTTTATCTGTGCTTCTGTCATTAAAGACTAACTTTTTGCTCAACTTTTCTGAATGTTTCGAGGATATCACCAGGTACAACATCATCGTAACCACTGATAACAACACCACACTCATAACCGTTACCAATCTCTTCAACATCATCTTTGAAACGCTTAAGTGAAGTAAGTTCACCTTCGTAATGTACAACACCATCACGAATAACACGAACCATACCACCACGGATAAGTCTTCCTTCCACAACAACAGAACCAGCAACAATACCTTTAGGTATTTTAAATACTTCACGAACTTCTGCTTGACCAGTGTTTTCTTCAGTATATTTTGGAGACATCATACCAGTTAACATACCAGTAATATCATCTATTAGTTGATAGATGATTGAGTAAGTCTTAATCTCAACACCTTTTTGTTTAGCTGACGCTTTAACCGCACCAGTTGGACGAACATTAAATCCGAGTAATACACAGTTTTCAGAGTTATTAACAAGTTCAACATCACTTTCAGTAATTCCACCAACACCAGAACTAATAATGTTAACTTTAACTTCATCATTTCTAAGTGCCGTAATAGAACTTCTAATAGCTTCAAGAGTACCGTGAACATCAGTTTTAAGTACAACTTTAAGAGACTTAAGTTTACCTTCCGCTATCATAGCTGTCATATCTTCAAGAGATGATTTCATAGAAATTGAAAGCTCTTTATGTCTATCATACTCGTGACGTTTAAGAGCAAATTCTTTTGCATCTTTCTCATCTTCCATAACTGTCATAACTTCACCAGATGCTGGAACTATGTTTAAACCAGCAACAACAGCTGTATGCGATGGTAAAAGTGTTTTAACTTGTTTACCATTCTCATCTAACATCGCTTTAACACGACCATAAGCTGCACCACAAACTACATAATCTCCAACTTTAAGAGTACCGTTTTGAACGATTACCGTAGCAACTGGACCACGACCTTTTTCTAAAGAAGACTCAATTACAGCAGCTTTTGCCAATGTATTTTCATTTGCTTTAAGCTCTAAAATTTCAGCAGTAGTAAGAATATTTTCAAGTAAATCATCAATACCCATACCTGATTTTGCAGATACAGGAACAAATTCTATATCCCCACCCCAATCAACTGGATTAAGACCATGTTCAGCCATTTGACCCTTAACCATATCTGGTTGAGCAGTCTCTTTGTCCATTTTGTTTAGTGCAACAATAATAGGAACACCTGACTCTTTTGCCATTTTAATCACTTCAAGAGTTTGAGGCTTAACACCATCATCAGCAGCAACAACGATAACAATAATATCTGTAATATCAGTACCCTTTTGACGCATGTGACTAAACGCGGCATGTCCCGGAGTATCTATAAATGTAATCGCTTTACCATGTTGTTCGATTGTATAAGCACCAATATGCTGAGTAATTCCACCAGCTTCGCCATCAGTAACTTTTGCTTCTCTTATTGCGTCAAGAAGTGAAGTCTTACCATGGTCAACGTGACCCATGATTGTAATTACAGGTGCGCGCTCTGTTGCATCTGGATCTTCTTCTATATCTTCTTCATCATGAGTAAACTCATCTTTAGGATCAATAATAGTTACTTCAACTTCGAACTCTTCTGATAGTATTTCAATTTCATCATTTCCAAGGAAATCATTTTTAGTCATCATCATACCAAGGTCAAAAAGAACTTTTATGATATCAGTGATAGGACGGTTAAGCGCTTCTGCAAACTCATAAACACGTATATCTTCTGGAATCTCTACATGAGTGATTACCTCGTCTTCTTGAGTTGACTTAGCATACTTTTTACGCTTATCTTTACGTACTTTTCTACCACGAGGCGCTGCTTTTTTGTTTGCGTTACGACCTGCTGGTTTTGGAGCACGAGGTTTTCTAGGCATTTCTGGAGGTAGTGGAGCTCTCTCTGTTGAATTTAAATCAAGAAGCGTTACTTGACCATCCATGTCCATAGACACATCAGACATAGTCCCACCGAAGATATCCATTCTTTTACCCTGCTCTTGCTTAGAAGCTGTTCTTGAACTTTGTTTAGTTTTTTTCTTTAGAGCAAGTTCTTCTAAAACTTCAGCACTCATTTTTCCATATGAGGAAACAGAAGCATTCTTTTGAGGTAAGTCAAACTTCTCTTCAACTTTAGGCTTTTTCTTTTTAACAATTTTTAGTCCAGATCTTTTAAGTGCTGGTCTAATAGAAGGTTGAACAACCTTAAGAGTACTTACAGGTTTAGCCTTCTCAGGTGTAGCTGTACTTACTTCTTTTTCTTCAGTAGGTTTTTGCGCAGTATTTGAATCTTCTGCTACTACAGTAGTTGTCTCAGTTGGAGTTATAACTTCTGTTTGGGAAGGTTTATCTTCAGTAGTAGGAGTACTTTCAACTACTTCTTCTTTAATCTCTTCTTTTGGAGTATCACTTTTGACTTGTTTAGGTTTTGGAGCTGCTGCAGGAGTCTCTTTTTCATCATCGCCATTCATTATGTAGTTGGCAATGTTTTCTGCTTCTTCCATACTAACTTTACTTAATGCAGCTTTTACTTCGATACCCATACTCTTTGCTTTTTCTAAAACATCTTTAGAAGAAATTCCAAGTTCGTCTGCAATCTCTTTAACGCTAACTTTATCTGTCATCAGTGATGATCTCCTTTAGTTTGTTCATAATTTTATCTTTGTCTCCACTTCTGCATTGACGCATAAGTGATTTAGATACTTTCTTAGTATCAGTAAGACAGGTGGTACACAAGTAAAAGCTTCGACCTTTACCCTCAAATGAACTTAACTCTCCATCAACACATTGTAACCTCGAAAGATTACCTTGTGAATCTTTCTCTCTACACGAGATACACATTCGAGTTGGTTGATGAAAATTTTCCGCCATTATATCTAAATATTGCTTGATTTAATAGGCTTTAACGCTCTATTATCAATCCATCATTATCAAAATCTAGTGTTTTCACTGTAAAATCAGGAAATTTCTGTGTAAACTTGTTTGCAATCATAGACGCGTCATCATCATACACAAGAGAAAAGAATGTACTTCCACTCCCTGAAAGAGTACTCATTAAAGCACCAGCCTCGTAAGCAACCTTCTGAACAGAAAAAAGTTCAGGAAGCATTTTCATTCTTGCTTTTTGATGAAATCTATCTTGAGTAGCAAGCTTTAACATTTCCCAATCCTCATTAAAAAACGCGGCAACAGTCAATGCTGTGTGAGAAAGATTATAAGTAGCATTCTCTTTAGAGTATGATTTTGGTAAAACTGTACGAGACTTTGCGGTATTCATCTGCTTGTTTGGTATAACAACGACAGCCTTGAGATAATCCGGCAAATGTTTGCGTTGTGAAAATACTTTATTTTTTTCAACAGTCGCTGCGTTAAAGCCACCCATTACAGCTGGCGTTATATTATCAGGATGAGATTCATATACTAGAGCATGGTTTAGTATACGGCGTTTAGAAACTCTGATGCCTGCGGCTTCATGTGCGCTTGCAATTGCGCTTACTATTACAGCCGAAGAACTACCAAGTCCTCTAGACATGGGAATGGAATTATGAAACGTAAACTTGAAGTTTTGCTTTTTAGTTGTTAAACGCGCATAATGGTCATTGAATATGCTTATAAAAAGATTGTTTCCTTTTAAACGCGGGTTATTCTCGCCTTCGCCTTTTATGCTAACACTGAAAAATTTTGATGGATGAAATTCAACTTTATTTCGTAAATCAACTGCTAGACCTAAAGAATCAAATCCAGGCCCAAGGTTAGCTGATGTTGCAGGTACGCTTATTATCACTTATAATTTCCTATTTATCCAACAGCACCTATCATATATAGGGGTGCCGTATTTGTACTAAACTCATTATAATCAAGTACATCTGGAAGCATAAAAATCGCTTCTGGTACAGTTTCTAATTTTTGAGTTTTTATTTCTGCCGCAATTTTAACAAAATATAACTTGCCAATCGCTTTTATAGGTTCATTATTATTAAATTTAAATGCATCTGTTGCGAAAAGTGGTACTTTATGTAAGATACTTAGACTTTTTAAAAATATATAAGCAACTTTAATCGCCATAAAGCTTCCCGGACCATTTACAAAGTAAAATGCTTTCACACTATACTCTTTAAAAATATCTCTGTATATTACTGCAAGAATATCTGAACTTTTTTTATCTGACTCTATCGTTTTTATGAGTTTACCGTTTTCATATAAACCCACTTTAATAGGTGAATTTACAGCGAGTAAAAGTACATCTATTTCTTTAGGCATATGCTTTTTCTAACTCTTTGTTTTTTTCTCCAACAAGTTCCACTACTTCATAATTGTCTTTATCTTTGAGTAACTCTAATGTAAGCTTATGGTTTAAGTCATGACTTCCAGCAAGAGCCTCATAGTTTCCTAAGAAGTTCATTCCTATAAGTGACATATCACCAATAGCATCAAGAATTTTATGTCGTACAAACTCATTCTCAAAACGCAGCCCTTCAGGGTTAAGTATTTTTTTGTCATCTAGGACTATCGCATTTTCAAGAGAACCACCAAGTGCTAAACCTTTAGAGCGAAGATACTGTACCTCGTGTAAAAAACCAAAAGTTCTCGCTCGTGAAATCTCTTTTTTATAAGTCTCTTTCGTAAACTTGAGAACATACTCCTGTTTTTGAATAACGGGGTGTGGAAACTTTATGGTAAAATCGTATTGTAAATCAGGGGAAGGGGAAAGCTTTACATACTTATCGCCCTCTCGTACTTCTATCTCTTTTTTAATACGCATAATTTTTTTAGGCGCATCTTGTTCTAAAAGACCGGCTTCATCTAAAAGCATACAAAAACTCGCACTACTTCCATCCATT
>CAWUTM010000113.1:0-19535 GCA_963925755.1 uncultured Sulfurimonas sp.
TCCGCCCCTACTTTTAGACCTATCTCTGCTAACTCATTTAAACTAAGCCCTAGGTCTAAGACACTATTACACATACTGAGATATCTAGCGGCATCACTACTTCCACCACCAAGGCCAGCAAATGCTGGAATTCGTTTTGTAACTTTAATAGCATGCGTTTGCATAAGTTGTTCTAACTTCTCTGAATTTGTAGCTTTTTTGAGCGCGAAATAAGCTTTATATATGGTGTTTTGTTCTGTATCACAAGAAAAATCACCTATTATTTTAAATTCATTTTCTCTCGCGTTCGTAGACTCTTTTTTAACAAACTCTAACTCATCATAAAGCGTACTTACTTTCATAAAACGCGAGATTACTTCATGATACTCACCGCGTTTTCCTGTAATTTTTAAAAATATATTTACTTTTGCATAAGCCTTATACTTTTTCATTGCTTACTATTTTCCAAGAAGTTTGCTAAGTTCACTAATTGCCGATTCATCAATTTTATGAACTGCCGCTATATTACTCTTTTTCACTTCTTGAATTAACTCATCTCTTATAATTGATATATCTGTTGGTGCTTCTATCCCAAGTTTTACAACACCATTATCAATAGAGATAACTTTAATGACTATATTATCACCTATTACTATTGATTCATCTAATTTTCTTGATAGTACTAACATGGAATTCTCCCTAATTCGTATTTTACTTGATTGTCCATTAATGTAATAACAGAGATATTGTCTCCGTTGTCTAACCAGTATGTTCCATTCTCTTTAATCTTAAAGTCTTTTAAATCAAGAACTCTTCCATATCTTATGTTCTCTTCATCACCCTGGTAGTAATTCATTGGTATATTTAAAGACTTTTTGATATCTAAGGGCTTTTCATTATCATAGCGAAAACTGCCCTCATTCAACCTCTCCAAAGAACTCAAACTCCCGTGTTGGACTCCGAGTTTCTGAGCGATTATACGGCCAAGCGAACGAATATACGTTCCCTCACTCACAGTCGCTTCAAATGTCACAAAAGGGTGTCTATAGTGAATAAGTTTGGCTTCATATATTGTAGAGTTAACCTTGTTGAGTGAAAACTCAACCCCTGCTCGAGCTAAATCATAAGCCCTCTTTCCGTTAATGCGTTTAGCGGAAAATATAGGAGGTTCATACTCTAACTCACCCTCTAAAGACTTAATACACTTTAACACTTTTTCTTCATTGATCTCTTCGATAATGTCGACATTTTCAATCATTTCAGTATCAAGAGAGTCGCTGTTCGCTCCGAGCCATAAAGTTGCGCGGTAAGACTTCGGCGTTTTATCTAAAAAACGAAATAGTTTTGTATAAACTCCAAAACCTATGATGAGAACACCTTTAGCAAAAGGATCAAGTGTTCCCGTGAACCCCGCTTTTTTGTTGTCATACTTGCGTTTAAGAGAGGAAAGAAATCTATTTGAGCTTGTATCTGTTGGTTTATAGGCTACAAATAAGAGGTTCATAGTCTCTCTACAAATGATGCGAGTATGTCGCGCGACGTTCCTGCAAAATTTATATTGAGTTTAAATTCTCTTCCTGTTTTCATAACACCTGCAATGCGTCCAGTTCCAAAAATTTTATGTCTCACAAGGTCGCCTTTTTTAAACGCAGTGTTTTTTTCTACAATAAGAGAACCTTGACACAAGCCTGTTTCGTTGAAAAAACGGCTTTTTTGTAGTTCACTTCTTCTTCCTTTGTAGAAACGACTTCCTGCGTGACAAAGAGTAAGAGTGTCCTTTGCTCTTGTCATAGACACATATCCTAAACGTCTCTCCTCTTCTAAGTCACTTCCATCACCTATAAGTGGTAAAAAGCCTTCTTCAAGTCCAATGATAAAAACATGCTCGAACTCAAGACCTTTAGAAGCGTGAATGCTCATCATATAGATTGATTCACCTTCTACTTGGTCTTGTTCGCTTTGAAGCGTAAGCTCATTTAAAAACTCGTCTAAGCTTGCCTCTGGTTGTGTTTTTACAAAATCACGGAACAATCCATAAAACTCGTCAATGTTTAAAACTCTATCCTGCTCATCTTGCATACCTTTGTAGATATCTTTAAGATGAAAAGTGTCTTCTAAAACATCTATAAACGCATAAGTAGACTCCAGTGCTACCCTCGCTACGTTTTCGATGTCTTTTATAAACTCTCTTAAAGTCACTGTATTTTTCTTTCTTACGAGTGACTCTAGTGTCGCAGTGTCAGCAGTTTTTATGTACTCATATATTGAAGTGCCATGCGCGTGAGCTGCAAGTTCTAGTTTATCAACACTTGCTTTGCCAAGACCGCGTTTAGGTTTGTTTACTATGCGCTTAAGTGAAAAGTCGTCATGGTTGTTTGTAATGACTCTTATGTAAGATATAAGGTCTTTAACTTCAGCTCTGTCATAAAAACGCAAGCCTCCAACAAGTTTATATCCTATGCCCGAACGATTTAGGCCCTCTTCTATAGAACGACTTAAAACGTTCACACGATAAAGAACGACTATTTCCGCTGCGCGTACGCCTGATGCTAATAGCTTCTCTATTTTTAGAGCGATTTTTCTTGCTTCTTCATTTTCATCATTTGAATTTAAGATGCTAACATCTTCTCCATCACCACGTGTTGCGATAAGCTTCTTGCCCAAACGCGAGCGATTATGTTCTATAAGCGCATTCGCAACTTTAAGTATTGGAGATTTTGAGCGGTAGTTTTCTTCAAGTTTAAAAACATGCGTACCAGGGAAATCTTCATGAAACTCCATAATATTTCTAATATGCGCTCCCCGCCAACCATAAATACTCTGATCATCATCTCCAACAACACAGATATTATTATGAGTCGTACAAAGCTTTTGAATAAGTTTTAATTGTAACTCATTTGTATCCTGGTACTCATCTATCATAATGTACTGATATTTTTTGGATGTAGCTTCCGCTAACTCAGGGTTATCATTTAAAAGTTTATATGTGAGCGCGATAAGGTCATCAAAATCTACAAGGTTATTTTCATTTAAGTATTTCTCATACTCTCTGTAAACCTCGGCAATTTGCTTGTAGTTAAAAAGTTCCGCTTGTTTATAGGCATCATCTGGAGTTAAAAGTGAGTTTTTGTATCTTGATATCTCACTTGCTATAAGTGGTGTTGGTAGTTCATTATTTATCTTTTTAATAATACGTTTCTTATCCTCTGTGTCTATAACTACAAAGTTATTCTGGCGCTTTAAAAGATGAATATTAAATTTTAAGAAGAGAAGTCCAAACTTATGAAATGTACAGAGGAGAGGTGGGTATGCTACATTCTCTATCATCTTCAAAGAGCGTTCTTTCATCTCTTTTGCGGCTTTATTTGTAAAAGTAAGTGTTAATGTGTTTGATGCGGGAATTCCTAAAACTTCTATGAAATAAGCTAAACGCGATATAATAGTAGTAGTTTTTCCACTTCCAGCACCTGCAAGTATTAGGACGGGACCTTCGGTCTGTTTTACTGCATTTGCTTGCGATTCATTGAGTTTATCAAATATTTTTTCCATCACTGCTCACTACTTTAATTTAAATTACCTTTATTATAACTAAAAAAGATAAAGATTATTACAAAAGCATTGCAATAATTATAATTAGTCGTTATAATTCCAATTATCAATTAAACTTATAGGAATTATTATGTTAAAAGATTTTGCAAAATTACAGACATTTTTAATGGTCATCAAAGAGAAAAGTTTCTCTAAGGCTTCTGCTAAATTAGGTATATCCCAACCAGCTGTAACACAACAAATAAAATTTATTGAAGACTATCTTGACACTAGAATTGTAGATAGAAAAAAGAATGGAATCGTTCTCACAAAAGAAGGCGAAGACCTTTATAGAATCGCTTTAAGGTTAGAAAAAGCTATTCAGGGCAGTGAGAAAGAGCTTCTAAAAATTATAAATAAAGAATTTACATTTGTGATGGGTTCTTCTTTTGCAATTGGAAATTATGTTCTTCCCAACTACTTAAGTGACATCAAAAAACGCATTAATAACGAAGTATTTATGAATGTTGACATCTCTTCAAATATCATTGATCAACTTGAAGATAAAAAGATAGATGTTGCGCTGATAGAATCTCCTATCTTTAGAGATGGCATCATTTATAGAGAATGGGTAGAAGACGAACTTGTTGTTTTTTCAAATAAGCCACTCAAAAAGCATCTAAATGCGGATGAGTTACTTGAATTTGATTGGATTTGTAGGAATGAAGAATCACATGCAAGAAAACTCACTTCTGAAGTATTTGAAGAGATGGGTGTTCAGTGTAACAACTTTAATGTTATAGGCGTACTTGCAAGTCAAACTGCCATTAAGGAATCTATCCTTCATGCTGATAAGAATTCGGACAAACAACTAGTTTCTATCATGTCTCGTCATGTAATTAAGTCTGAACTAGAAAATGGAACGCTCCACGAAGCAAGACTGAAAAATCATAAAATCACAAGAAACTTTTACATCGCTTACCTAAAAGAGAGAAAGCATGATGCGTTTGTAGATAATGTCGTAAGTTTTCTGCTCTCTTTAACTAAGGTTTAGTAACCTTAGTTATTTTAAAAACTTAGAATTTTCTGGGTTATTTAAAAAAGACTTCATAGAATTTTTCTCACCATGAGTATCTTTGACTGTAGTTTTCACTTCTTCTATTATGTTTTTATAAACTGACAAGTTTATAAAAATAGGTGTTTCATCTATAATTATTTGCATAATACTAAGAAGAGGAACCCTTACTACGCTTCCAAAGTTATCCCCTCCAAAACCAGCTTCAAAGATAAGAAAATCCTCTTCAACTCTTGCGGTATCAAAAGTATATCCTGCTAAAAAGAAAAGCGTTAAAGGACGAAACTCTTCATTTATGCTCTCAGGTAGAGCTGGCTCAAAACCAATTTCTTCAATTTTACAAAGTATTCCAAAATTTTGTTCTGTTTGAAAAAAATGTATAACTATATCTTGAATACTCTTTTTCATTATCTGCGCAAAATTTTCATCTTCTATTACTTTTTCTAACAAATCACTTCCTCTATTTTATCTTCTGCAATTATATCAAAATCTATCATTGCATTCATTAGTGCTACTTTTGTATAAGCTTTTAAATCATCTTCTCTTATATTTTTGAGTGTTAATTTTTTCTCTTTTAAAAGCCGTGCGCGAGTTGTTCCTCTTAAAAGTGGTTCTTTTGGACTAATCCAATTTTCTCCATCAAAAAATGCAATATTTGCAATACTTGTATCAGTTATAAGGCCATTTTTTACTATAAGTATATCATCGCACCCTTCTCTTTGTTTAAAAAGAGTGTCTATTTCTTCTCTATTTTCATACTTATGCTCATACTTAATATCATCATCAAAAAGAGTTTTCAAGCTTTTCACACTGCGTTTAACATAAGGAAAATAATTGATTTGAATATTTTGTTTATCGTATACTACCCTGCATCTATAGAGGCCTACTGATGGTGGCGAAAGTAACTTATGAAGATTGTGGATACCTTCTGCGTTCAAGGCAGTATCTAAACGCGACTGATGGAACTCTATATGATATACAACTCCATCATTCGCTTTAATAGTTTCTAAATACTTTTTACTCACTAAAAAGTTCTGTACTCAGATAACGCTCTCCCGTGTCACAAAGTATAGTAAGGAGAGTCTTCCCTTTAAATTCTTCTCTTTTAGCCACCTGCATTGTTGCCCAAACATTGGCACCTGCGGAAATACCGACGAGAAGTCCTTCCTCTTTTGCTAGCATTCTTGCTGTTGCCATAGCATCTTCATTTGTAACTCTTATAACTTCACTATAAACCGATGTATCCAAAATTTTTGGTACAAAACCTGCGCCAATACCTTGTATCTTATGTGGACCAGGAGTTCCACCAGACAGAATTGCAGAATCTTCTGGTTCAACAGCAATTACAACAATTCCTGGAATCTCCTTTTGTAATACTTCTGAGGTACCAGTAATAGTTCCACCCGTACCAACAGCCGCTACAAAAACATCTAGTTGCTTATCTGTATCTCTTAAAATTTCTACTGCTGTTGTTAGTCTGTGAATCTCTGAATTTGATGGATTTTCAAACTGTTGAAGCACTATTGAATTATCAATACTTTTTTGAAGTTCATCTGCTTTTGCTATTGCGCCATTCATACCCTTAGCCGCAGGAGTTAAAACAAGCTCTGCACCTAAAGCCTTCAAGAGGTTACGTCTTTCCATGCTCATAGACTCAGGCATAGTCAATATAAGCTTTATACCCTGTGCGGCACAGTTTGCTGCAAGCGCGATACCTGTGTTTCCACTTGTAGGCTCAATAATAGTTGTGCCCTCTTTAATAAGACCAGATTCTTGTGCGCGTTTGATCATGTTCAGTCCAATTCTATCTTTAACTGAACTTGTCGGATTCATAAACTCACATTTACCTAAAATGGTTGTTCCAGTTAATTTAGATGGTGTGTTTAATCTCACTAAAGGTGTATTTCCTACTAAGTCTGTTATATTATTTGCAATATTCATTATTTTATTTCCTTGATAAACTATTTTACACTAAAATATTGCATTGTTTATAATTTTCGTATGAAATATTACAATCTTGGACATAAAGAGGTACAAATGGCTACATATATCAGTGATGGTAAAAAACTATTAGAAGCGGAGTATGATTATATTCCACAGATCAATGATATTATTGATGGAATGAGAGTATTATCTATAAATTTTAGAAATAATGAAGAGTATGCTGTATTTTTGCTTGAACTCAATACAAGAGTCACTTGTTATATTTTCGATGAAATATTTATAATAGGAAAATCAGATAGTTTTAATAGTTTAAATGATGCGATTGAAGCTTGGAATAACGAAGAGATTTAAAAGTTTATGGTGCGCAGAGGGGGATTTGAACCCCCACACCCGAAGGCACAACGACCTCAACGTTGCGTGTCTACCGTTCCACCACCTGCGCATTTAAAGAGTGGTATAAAGTGTTCAACTCAAAAGAGTTGAACTGAGGTATATTTAGTTAAATCTTAAAGATTAGCCTAAATATGGGTTAGCATAAAGAGCGATTAGTGCAATAACTAGTGCATAAATAACTTGTGCTTCGATCATTGCAAGAGCGATGAACATTGTAGTCATTAGCTTAGCACCAAGACCTGGGTTACGTGCAGTACCAGCGATAGTAGCAGCAGCAGTATGACCCATACCTATAGCTCCACCAAGAGCAGCAAGACCAAGACCAAGACCAGCAGCGATCATTGAGTAAGCTTTAAGAGTTTGGTTAGCAACTTCAACTTCAGCAGCAAATGCAGCAGTAGCAAGAGTTAGCATTAAAAATAGAACTTTTTTCATAAGTTTCTCCGTGTTAAATTATTACAAAGTTTTTCGGATAGCGTAACACCATCGAAATGATGCAACCCTAACATAAATGCAAGGATTTCCCTACTAAAAATTGATAGTGGAAGTATAGCAAAAAATATATAAAGAAAAATTAAAAGTTGAATTTGTTTTTTTACCAAAGATGAGAGTAGTTTTAGCCTAGTCCATCTGGTATTTAATTATTACACTCATATATCCAGTAAGTATATTATCTACATTACCTAACTGAACCCCTCTCATTCCTAATTCCAAATCAAGCATTTT
The DNA here is from genome assembly GCA_963925755.1 of uncultured Sulfurimonas sp. GTDB lineage: Bacteria > Campylobacterota > Campylobacteria > Campylobacterales > Sulfurimonadaceae > Sulfurimonas. Next base: position 7,646 of record CAWUTM010000113.1, read on the forward strand.
TGTTGCATGAAAATTAAAACCTGCATCACCACCGTAATAGCTAGTGTGTGTATTATCCGTTGCTAATGTCGCTTTCAAGTCGGCAAGTCCAACATTTGCACCAACGAAAAAATTTACTTCTTTCATAAAGTTAAATTTATACTGAAGAGAACCACCGTACATATACATGTATGAATAATCAGGAACTACATATGAAGATGCTCCAAGAAATACACGATAAGACTCACCTTCAGCTCCTATTTTAAGCCCAATATTTGCAAAGTTGTCTTTTAACGTCCCATTCCCACCAATAGCCTCGATATCCGTGCTACTATAACCAGCTTCAACCGCAAAGAGCGAGTTTGTTTTTGATGAATGATCAATGTCACCTGCCACTAGAGATGTAGTCATAACCGCAATGCTTAGCAAAGCTTTTTGTAATCCACTTTTTATCATCTTAATTCCTTTAAAATCTATCTTTTATATCTGTAATCTGACTATTATAACCTGCGTCTCATAAAGTTATCTTTAAAGACAGTTATTTAATCACTTTAGCGCAAACATAAGCACTCGAAAATGCCCATTGAAAATTATATCCACCTAACTCTCCTGTTACATCGACAACTTCCCCTATAAAATAAAGTCCTTTTACTCTTTTTGACTCTAATGTTTTATAATTTAACTCATCGGCAATAATGCCACCTCTACTAACTTCAGCTTTTGAGAAACCAAAATTACCCGCGGGACAAAAACTATAATCATGCAATCTATTTAAATTTTTTATATCTTGTTTATCGACTTTTTTACATTCTTTATCTTCTACCTGAACGGCTTTAAGTAGAGATTTAGACAATCTCTTTGGTAGTGGTATAACCGAACTTAGTAGTTTCTTACTACCTTGTATTAATTCTGTAATTTTGTTGTTAGGTAAAAAATCTATACTAATCTCACCTTTTCTCCAGTACAGCGATGCAGACAATATTGCTGGTCCGCTTATACCTTTGTGTGCGAATAGCATTTCCTCTTTTAGCAGCCTATCTTCTACTCTTATATTTACATAGCAACTTAGTCCACTCAGTTCTCTCATCCAAAATTGCTCTTTTTGAACTGTTAGACCGACTAATGCGGGTGTAAACTCTTTTACTTTTATATTAAAACTTTTTGCAATGTCTAAGCCTATTTCACTAGCGCCTAGAGTTTGAAAACTTTTTCCACCGGTTGCTACAACAACATTGTGCGCACTGTACTTTTCCTTGTCAGTGATTACTTCAAAAATTTCGTTTTCTTTTTTCACTTCTACTATTTTACTATTTAATATTATTTCTGCATTTTTACTAGCATTTTTCAAAACATCAATTATCTCATCAGAACTATTTTGACAAAAATAATATCTCCCTTTTCTTAGTTCAAGTTCAACTCTATTTCTATCTAAAAATTCTAATAAATTGTCACGAGAATATCTCTTAAGCGCATAATCCAAAAGCTCATTATCACCATCAAAATTATCTAGTTCCACTCTTGTGTTAGTGATATTACACTTGCCACCGCCAGAGACCTTTAACTTTTTAGCCACTTTATCATTTACTTCTAGTATCGCTACACTTTTTTTCTTTCCTATATTGCTAGCACACATAAGTCCACTAGCACCTGCACCAAGAATAATTACATCATATATTTTCATCTGAGTATTATAGGGTATAATTACGAAAATAATTTATAAAGAAGTAAGAATGAGCAATAAACTCCACATAGTCTCTCTTGGATGTACTAAAAACCTTGTCGACACCGAAGTAATGATGGGTAAACTCAAAAATTTTGAACTCACTGACAACAATGAAGAAGCAGATGTTATCATCGTAAATACTTGTGGATTTATTGATGCTGCAAAAGAAGAATCAGTGAACACCGTTCTCTCTCTCCATGATGCCAGAAAAGAAGACTCTCTTTTAGTTATGGCAGGATGTCTAAGCGAACGCTACCAAGATGATTTAGTTAAACAGATGCCTGAAGTAGATATTTTTACTGGTGTTGGTGATTATGACAAGATAGATGAACTTTTAGTAGAGAAAAAAAGTAGATTTTCTGATGCAGTCTACCTTATAGATGGAGCGGAACGTGTTGTAACAGGTTCTTCTTACCATGCCTATATCAAACTATCAGAAGGGTGTAATCAGGCTTGTAGTTTTTGTGCTATTCCCTCTTTTAAAGGAAAGCTAAATTCTCGTGATTTAGATTCTATTGCCAAGGAAGTAGAAGGACTTGTAAAAAAAGGATACTATGATTTTTCATTCGTATCTCAAGATTCAAGTTCTTACCTTCGTGACCAAAACATAAAAGATGGATTATCACTTCTTATTCAACGTATTGAACTTATTGAAGGTGTGACATCTGCACGTATATTATACCTTTACCCATCTACAACTAGTATGGCACTTTTAAAAAATATTGCAAAAAGTGAAATTTTTCATAATTACTTCGACATGCCAATTCAGCATATAAACGATGACATGCTGCGTTTCATGAAACGTGGATTTGGTAAAGACAAAACTATAGAACTTCTTCAATTTATGAGAAATTTGCCAAACTCTTTTGTTCGTACAAGTTTTATAGTAGGTCACCCAAATGAAACGCAAGAAATGTTTGATGAGATGTGTGATTTTGCAGCATCATTTGGTTTTGACCGTATTAATGTGTTTGACTACTCTGATGAAGAGACAACTCCAGCTTATGATATGGATGCAAAAGTTCCCGACGATGTAAGAGCGCAGAGAGCGCAGATGCTAGGTGACATAGCTCGTGAATGTACACTTAAGTCACTTAAGGCCGACATTGGCACGGAATGTGACATTGTCATTGATGGAGAGAGTGATGAACATGAGTTCTTACTCTCCGCTCGTAAACTTATGTGGGCACCGGATATAGACGGTGAAGTGTATGTAAACGATAGAACTGATGATATAAATGAACTAGAGTTTACTAAAGTTTACAAAGCAAAAATAACAGATATTGTTGGGGATATTTTAACTGCAACAGTAGATAATGCTACAAAATAAAACAAGCCTTCAAAATTCTAAAAACCTCTTAGCCTTCTCGGCTGGAGTTGATTCCACTGCCCTACTCTTTTTACTTTTAGAAAATAACATCAAATTTGATATCGCTATTGTTAATTATGGCTCGCGTTTACAAGCTAAAGAAGAAGTTTCCTATGCGCAAAGTTTAGCAACAAAACATAATTTTGAATGCTTTGTCTTAGAGGCTCCCGTGATTACTTCTAACTTTGAAGCAAATGCGAGAGCTATAAGATATGATTTCTTTGAATCGCTTATAAAAGAACATAATTACACGAACCTTCTAACCGCGCATCATCTTGGTGATAGGTTTGAGTGGATGCTAATGCAGTTTTGCAAAGGAGCTGGTTGCGTTGAACTCTCAGGCATGCACTCTACTGAAAAACGCGAGCACTATACGCTTATACGTCCACTACTACAGCTTGACAAGGAGGAACTTCTTGAGTACTTAGACTCCAATAGTATCAAGTACTTTTTAGATGCTAGCAATGCGGATCCAAAGTATAAACGTAATGAGTTTAGACATAATTACGCGAACCCTCTTTTAAAGCAGTATAAAAAAGGAATTCAAAAAAGTTTTGAGTATCTTGACGAAGATGTTAAAACACTCATCAAAGAGGTTCAAACAAAGAGTATTAATTCACTTTCTTATTTTAAGAGTACTACCTGTAAACGCAGTGATATTTTAGCAATTGATAAACATTTAAAATCTCTTGGATACCTTATGTCTGCTAGTGAAAAAAAACTTCTAAAAATAGACACAACAGTTGTTGTCAATAGAAAGTATGTAATAAATCAAGAACATGGATTTGTTTTTATTGCGCCCTTTGTTCAGGGTGCAAGTTTAGAAAAGAAGTTTAAAGAAAAGATGCGATTACTAAAAATAGAACCTAAATTAAGAGGTTATTTATCTACCGATACAGAATCCTGTGAGACTCTTTCTTTATTGTTACAGTAAACCTTCATAGTAAATGATGACTCGATAATATCCTTATCGCGTTTAAAATGAATAGGAAAGTTTATAGCAATTATCCAGTTGCTCTTATTCACAGAATCTAAAAAATCATAAAAGCTTTTTGGTGAGTTAATATGAGAGCTTGTGTTTACTTCATAAACAGCGAACTCTTCTTGTATCCCCTCAAATGTAATCTCTTTAACACTTAAGTCTGAAAAATAAACTTTATTTTGTCTTTCAAACTTTTGGGGATTAAAAGTTGTATCAAATGCCGTTATTATGCGTACGTTTTTACCCTGTAATTTTTTTAAAACACCATAAGTTTCATCATGAAAGTTTCTATATGATCGAAGTTCTTTATAGTGCTTTTTCACATCAAGTCTTTTTATTCGATACTCTTTTCCATTAGGTATTAAAACTGAAAATGAAAATATTAATACAAATATAAACAATATTAGCGATATTACAGATAAATAGAGATACTGACGAGGGATATTAATGTTCATTTGTTAAATCCTCTTCATCAATATAGTTTGTTGAAACAAAGCGTAACCAGCCATTTTTAGCTGGATAAAAGCTACTGTATGTTCTGTGAAAGATAGAACGTAAAGGAGCTTGAAGCATAAAATTGTACACATCTTTAGTTGGGGTGATCCCATAAAGAACAAGTCCTTTTTCATGCAGTTTAGCTTCTGAAAGCGTAATGCGCGTAGGTACCAGATCAAAAAGATTTGCGATAGAGTCTTTCAACACTATATTTTTAGTATAAATTCTCTCAGAAAGCATCTTCTGTTTCTCTATATATTCTATTTTGCTTTTCATACTACTAAGTGATACTTTTAACTGATTTTTTTCTATAATAACAGTTTCTTTTTCACTTGTAAATATATAATTTTTATAAATTAAAAAAGCATATGTAGAAAAGAGCATTAAAATTGTAATTGCAAAAAAACTTAAAAGGAGTTGCACTTCTTGTGTTAAAGCACTTTTATCTCTAGGAGTTATATAACTATGCTTCATTAGCTAACTCCATTTTAGATAACTTAGCAAGCTCTTCCCCTAAGTCTATATGTCTAATATAAACACTTAAAAACATTTCTTCTTCAAGAAATTTTTTGAGTTCGCTGCTTACTCCAACACTATCGGCTATATAAACACTTTGCACAAACTGGCCATCATACTTTTTATCATTATAAAAAGAACCAAGTGTCTCTTGTATCTGTATAAATCTATCATAGTCTCCAGTAAAGTTTTCTTCACTGCTCTCTGAAAGAATTTCTTCTTCATCGAACTCTTCTCCATCCTCTTTTATTTGAGAAAACTCATCTATTTCTTCGATTGAGTCTAGATCTTCGATATCTCCAAAGTCATCTAATTCGTCTAGTTCATCCATATCATCAAGAGCATTCATGTCATCAAAATTAACACCTTCGCTTATGAGTTCCGAACTATCATCAGACATATCATCCTCATCAGTAGGGTTTATTACAAGGTATTTGGCAAAAAGAAGTTGAGAGTGTTCAAATATGCATAAAGATAGAGAATTCTCTTCTACAAGAATATACAATGCCACATCAGAATTAATCTTATCTTTAAAAAAATTACTTACTAAGATAAAAGGAGAAAAAACAAAATCAAGACCTACTTCTTTATAGTGTTTTTCTATTCCATAAAGATCTACTTTTCCAGTGTAGTATGTCCATCTCTCATCTTTGCACTTATACTCTGATGAACTCATATCATGATAAAAAGAGATGCGATTTTTATCGCAAGTAGGAATTGCTCCTTGTTCTGTTGACATGTCTAAAATAGCTATGTAGTAAAATGGAGTCTCTTTAATGTAAGAAGAAACAAAGCTAAGTATATCTTCGGTAATAGTTAAAGTGTCAAAATTTTGTTGTGCTGTGCGAAGTATGTCTTTTTTAGAGCACTCTTGCATATATATACTAGTGATAGACCCTTGAATAACAATGTTGACAAATACTTTATTATATAAAGATTCGAAAAATTTACTAAGCACTATCCATTAACCTTAGATAATGGATGTGCTTTGTTATAATTTTGTTGTTTCAATGCACTGCCTAATTTAGTATATATTTGTGTTGTAGCCATTGATGAATGCCCTAGTAATTCGCTCACATCTACTATCGGCGCACCACCATTTAAAAGAGAGGTTGCGTACGAATGTCGAAGCTGGTGAGGAGTCACTTTTAAAGCTACACCCTTAAAGACTTTGTTTACCGTATATCTTAAACTATTTTCGCTTAATTTTTCGCCTTTTTTTTCAAAAAGAAATTTATTTACAATAAATGTTGATAAATACTCATCTATAAGCACTTTAGTAGAAACTAAAAGTGGTATATCTCGATGCTTTTGTCCTTTACCTAGAACTCTAATCCATTCTTCACCTATATCTTCTATTTTAAGAGATGCTAGTTCTGAAACTCTAAGCCCCAAAGTATAGAGCATCGTAACAACTAATTTCTCTTCTAAGTTACTTTCTTGGAGCGCTTTGAGTATGTACTTATGAGATATTGGTTTAGGAAGAGTTTTTGCAGTTTTAACGCTATCATCAGACTTTAAAATAATATTCATATCATTCTCATTTAAATATGTTCTAAAACTTCTAATTGCACTTAATTTTTTACTGATTGTTTTGGGATTTAATTCTGATATATAAATTCTCAGAGGCATTAAATCAAATATTGTTTGATCTCTCTCTTCAATGATTTCCATATACCTAAGGGCTTCTCTGATGGAGTTGTCATAACTCTTAATTGTGAGATCAGAGTAACCTCTATGTACTTCTAAATACTCTAAAAACGAGATTCGTTTTTTATCTAGTGACTTTTTCAAGAAGCTTCTCAAACTCGTCATGGTGTTTTGCCGCGTTTTTAACAAGCATTTTATTTGTTAGAACACTCGGAGCAAGCTTTACATAGGACTGGACTACTATCTCACTCATTATCTTCATTCTTGCTCTATCAGCAGTGGAAATTTCATCTTTCATTGCTATTTTATTTATTTCTAACATATATTCTTTTGCTTGATTGATATAGTCTACATATAGAATTGAAGTCTTTGACTGAGCCATAATAGTTGAGGCCATACGGTTATATACGTCCATACTAAAGGCTTCACTTGCTAAAGAATATGCTTCTTTATACTCAGCAGTCTCATAATAGTACTTTGCTTGTATAGACTTCTGGTAAGAAGGATTTACTATAAAGTATACAGCCATAAAAAAGAGTGTACCAATTGCAATAGCTGGAAAAAGTATTTTAGTTTGCATGTGCTAACAATCCTTTTTGTAAGAGGTCTCTAGCTTCTTGTAGCTCTAAAGCTGAGATATCAATCTCTTGTGTTGCATAAAAGTTTATAGTTCCAAAAGGTTTTGGAATGACAAACTTGTCCCAAGAACCAAGCTGCCAAAACTTTGTAGGCTTTATCTCAACTAAGACAATTTTAGCCTGCGTTTTTTGTGCCATGACTATTATACCATCTGCAACTTCATGACGAGGACCTTTTGGACCATCGGGTGTTATACCAATGTCATAACCTTCTTTTATAGTTTTTATAGCTTGAATAAGAACTCTTGCTGCACTTTTATGACTTGAACCAGCGAGTGTCCCAAGTCCAAAGTATTTTATGGTACGAGAGATAAGTTCACCATCAAAGTGAGGAGATATAAGGACTTTTGCATGTGGTGTTTTTCTATAATGCTTGTAGAGGTAAGGAAGCATTAAAAGCTCTCCATGCCAACATGCAAAGATAATTGGCTCATCTGAAATGTGTTCTGGTGAATGAAAAATTGTTTTGTTTGTGAGGTTTAGAAATCTAATGAACAGCGAGCCCAAAAGAGGTGCTGCAAAAAGTGCAAACGCACGAAGAAGCTTTTTAAACAACTATCTCGCCTGTTAAAATTGTACGGCCTGTTGCTGTAATTTTAACCTCTCTAAATTCTCCAAGAAGTTCTTCTGAACCTTTTACCTTAATAACATGGTTATTATCACTTCTTCCAGAGACATAATTATCGCGAATAAGTTCTTCAAAATAAACTCTGTATGTATTTCCAATCAAAGGAAGCTTCAAAGAATCAATAATCTCGTTATTGAGTGTTTGCAAGAAGGCTAGTCTATCTGAAGCAACTTCGCTATCCACTTCATTTGTAAAGTGTTCTGCTTCAGTATGCGGCCTTGGAGAATATTTAAAAGAAAATATTTGGTCGAACTTAACCTTTTTCATAACATCTATTGTCTCTGCAAAATCTTCATCGCTTTCTCCTGGAAACGCGACGATGATGTCTGTACTAATAGAAACATCCGGTGCTTCTTTACGCAATTTCTCAACTCTGTTAATGAACCACTCTTTTGTATAACCGCGTTTCATATCTTTAAGAACTTTTGTTGAACCACTTTGAAGTGGCATATGCATTGACTTACATATTTTTGGATTTCTAGCAAATTCTTCAATGAACTCATCATCCATATGAAAAGGATGTGGAGACGTAAAACGAATACGTTCTAAATCCCCAATTTCTGAGAGTTGACGAAGAAGTCCTGTAAAATTAATCTTCTCAACGTCACCTGAAAAACGGCGACCATAATTATTTACGTTTTGTCCTAAAAGAAAAATCTCTTTAGCACCAGTTGCTACCGCTTTTCTCGCTTCCCCAATAATTAAATCAGCAGGGATAGAAATCTCTTCACCCCGAGTTTTGGGAACTATACAAAACGTACATGATTTATCGCATCCGATAGAGATGTTAATGAAAGCTTTAACGGTAGAAGTACGGAAGTCATCAAACGCGAACTCACTCTCATCGTAGTTTATATCTACTTCAACAGCCTTGTCTTTGTGGAGAACTTCAGTAATACGAGAAACATTTCTAGCGCCTAAAACAAAGTTTACATAAGGAGCGCGTTTGATTATTTCTTCGCCAAGATGCGAGGCTGTACAGCCGCAAACACCTATTTTCGCAGATGGTTTTTTATGTTTGTTAAAGCCACCAAGTTCACTAAACAACTTATGAACAGGACGTTCTCTAACAGAACATGTATTTATCAAAATCAGGTCGGCATCTCTAAAATCATCTGTCGTAGAGTAGCCTTCTTTCTCTTTTAGCTGGGCTATCATATGTTCAGAATCGCGGGAGTTCATCGCGCAACCGAGTGTTTGGATAAATAGTTTTGGCATTATATCAACGAGCCTCTAACTCATTATGTGAACTTGGTACATATAATCATTATCTGATAGACCAAATTTCACTTCACTCATATAAAAACTTTTACCTTTTGCTTCAAAATGATCTTGAAGAGTTAGTAAATCCTTGTGAGAGTTGTCTCTGTCGAAGTAAAAGATTACGCTATCTTCTTTTTCTACTGCTGTTTCTATCTTTGCTAAATCAACTTTTTTTGCTTTTTCGTTTATATCTGTTCTTGCAAACTTTAAATCCATGATATTTCCTTGGGTTTTATAATTATTGCATTATAGTTAAAAAGTCATAAAAATTGGATTAAAGATGTTTTTAGTTGGATTTAAGTACAATTGCATACTTATAAAGAAATCCCCCAAGAAACTACTTATAACTGTTAAATGACTTGTTGGGAAAATCAATAATATTAAGGGATATAGCCATGGAAAAAATATTAGACATTGCAGACGCAATAGCGCATGAAAAGGGTTTAGAACCTGAAAAAGTTTTAGCGTCTTTAAAGACTGCGTTTGTACAAGCCGCAAAAAGAGTTATTGATAGAAACTTCGCGTTTGAAGCGCAGGTTGATGATGAAACGAAAAGTATTCAGATAGTACAAACTATTACCGTTGTTAAAGATGAGGATGAAAGACTTTTAGATGAAGAGCTGGCTCCTGCTTATATTTCTATTACTGAAGCAAGAGAGTATGATGACCAAGTAGAACTTGACGATCAACTTCAAATTGAACATAAACTTGAAGACTATGGAAGAACGGGTGCGTCTCAACTTCACCGTGAAATAGAATTTCATATTCAGCGTTTAGTTGAAGATGAAATTTATAACAAGTACCAATCAAAAATAGGTACACTAGTAAGCGGACGAGTAACTCGTGTTGACTCTAACAACGCAACCTATATAGACATTGATGAGATTCGTGCAGTTTTACCAATGAAAAGCCGTATAAAAGGAGAGTTCTTTGATGTTGGCGACCACATTAAAGCTGTTGTTCGTCGTGTAAATATGGACAAAGAAAATGGAATCCAAATAGAACTTTCTCGTACTTCACCGAAGTTTTTAGAAGTCCTTCTCGCACTTGAAGTTCCTGAAATAGCTGAAGGAACTGTAATCATAGAAAAAGCGGCTCGCATACCAGGTGAGCGTGCAAAAATAGCAATTCTTAGCACTCATCCACAAGTTGATGCCGTTGGTGCGACCGTTGGCGTGAAAGGTGTTCGTATAAACGCGGTAAGTGATGAGCTTATCGGTGAAAATATTGACTGTATTGAGTACACGAGTATCCCTGAACTTTTTGTATCTCGTACTATGAGTCCAGCTATCATTTCACATGTTGAAGTTATCAAAAATGAAGATGGTGAAAATGAAAAAGCGATTATCACTCTTCCAGCTGACCAAAAAGCAAAAGCTATCGGTAAAAGTGGTATAAATATTCGTCTCGCTTCTATGCTTACAGGTATGCAGATAGAGCTTGTTGAAAGTGGAGCAGTGACTAATGAAGATGGCGAAATAGAAGAGAAAAAAGATGGTGTTGATGCGCTTGAAGCACTGTTTAGTTAAGTTTTAATAACAAAGAGCATAACTCTTTGTTACCCGCGTTTCATATATGGATTTAGTTTGAGTAAAACTAAGTCCGCTACCATATTTCCTAACAATGTTAAAAAAGCGGTGATAATAAGTATTCCCATAATAATAGGATAATCTCTACTTAAAGCTGACATGAAAAAAAGCTGTCCCATACCATCAATAGCGAAAATAGACTCTAATATCACACTTCCACCAATAATACCTGGCAGAGAGAGCCCTAAGAGTGTAATGATAGGTGGTAAAAGATTTGGCAATATATAAAAACGAAGCAGTACACTTTTTTTAATCCCACGAGAAAGCGCAAAATAATAATAATCACTCTTTAATATCTCCAAACTAAGGGAACGTATATAGATAATCATACTTCCCAAACCACCAAAAATCATAACAGATATGGGTAGCGTTAAGTGCCAAGCCAAAACAAAAACATATGACAATCCTTCTTTTTCTTCGACTGAATGAACTCCAGCGATGGGAAACAGTTCTAAGTTTATGGAAAAGAATATAATGAAGATAAGGGCTAGATAAAAAGATGGCATAGAAAAAGAGACTAAAGAGAGTTGTCTTATAAAATAATCTTCTTTTTTCTCATACGCAAGTGCTGATTTAATTCCCAAATACAATGAAAGAACAAAGACAAAAAATAGTGTTACACCATTAATAAAAAGAGTGATGGGTAGGCGTTTAAATATTTCACTACTTACATCCTGTCCACTTACGAAAGAGATTCCAAAATCAAGTCTCACTATATTTACAACCCAGTCAAAATACTGCACATATAAAGGTTTATCTAGTCCATAAATATGTTGGAGTTTAGCTATAGCCTCTTTTGTCATGTTCGGATTGAGTTCTCCCGCTCCAAAAAAAGATGAGGGTGCAAGGTGAATGGCTATAAAAGATATGAGAGATATCAAAAGAAGCATAAATGTAATATAAAAAAGTTTGTTTGTGATTGTTTTGAGCATTTTAGGATTATATCATAAAAGATAAAGAAGTGAAAAGATGACTCCCGTAATGGGAGTCAATAGTCTAACTAAGAGTTTAGTTGTTGACTAGAAGTTTGCAGTTAAGTAAACTTGAACTGTGTTTGA
>CAWUTM010000114.1:0-10074 GCA_963925755.1 uncultured Sulfurimonas sp.
AATTTCCCTCCTAAACAAATTGGCCCCATTATGTCAGAATGTTTGGTGACTGGGATGCATAGACCTGATGGTTCAGTTGTATTATCGACTGTTGACATGAAGTTGCCAAATGGTACGAAGCTGGCATAACAAAGCACCGCACACAAATATCAATAAAATGGAAGCATTGATATTCCTGAAGTTTTGAAACCTTACTTAGGGCAGATTGAATGATGTTTTAGTTATTTAAGTTATATTAATTTTTACTTTCTATTTTGCCTTCTCTCATTTAATTATAATTCAGAAAATACTCGAAAATACTTACTAAATTTAGTGTATAATATTTTTAAAAATTACACGGAGTTTGTTATGGATATGTTTTCACCTCTAAAAATAGGTAACACCACTTTAAAAAATAGAATTATTATGGCCCCCTTAACACGTTGTAGGAGTGTACAAGATAATATACCAAATGACTTGATGAGTACATATTATGCTCAAAGATCTTCTGCTGGATTAATTATATCAGAGGCTGCACAGATAATACCTCAGGGTATAGGTTATCCTTGTACTCCAGGTATTCACACAAAAGATCAAATAAATGGCTGGAAAAAAATCACTCAGGCTGTACATGATAATGATGGAAAGATATTTCTTCAACTTTGGCATGTTGGTAGAATCTCACATTCTTTATTTCTTGGTGGTGAGTTGCCAGTAGCTCCTTCTGCTATAAAACCAGATGGCCAACATTATACGTTTGAGGGCATGAAAGAATTTGAAACTCCTAGAGCATTAACAACTTCTGAGATACAAGCTTTAGTTAAGACATATGCAGATGCAGCGAGTAATGCTATGGAAGCGGGATTCGATGGTGTTGAAATACACGGTGCAAATGGTTATTTACTAGACCAATTCTTACGTGATGGAACAAACACAAGAGAAGATGAGTACGGTGGGAGTATTGAGAATAGAAGCCGTTTTCTTTTTGAAGTAATTAATTCGATTACACAAAAGATTGGTTCTGACAAAGTTGGTCTTAGACTATCACCTAGCGGAACATTTAATGATATGAAAGACACTAATCCAAAAAAACATTTTAGCTTTGTTTGTGATAAGTTAAATGACTTCAACCTCGCATATTTACATATTGTGGATGCTCTTGATGGCGATATAAAACATGGGGCAGATGTAGTAGATCTTTCTATTATAAGAAAAGCCTATAAAGGTGTTTTAATTACTTGTGGAGCTTATGACAAAGAAAGAGGAAATAGTGTACTTGAAGATAATCTTGCAGATGCTGTAGCATATGGAGAACTTTTTATAGCTAACCCTGATTTAGTTGAGCGTTTTAAAATAGATGCAGATCTTAACAAGCCAGACCCTAGCACTTTTTATACACAAGATGATAAAGGCTATACAGACTATCCTATTCTATCAAAAAAATAATATCCTAATTCAAGAGCAAGACGAGTAAAAATTCGTTAAACGGTAGTTCTCTCGCTGTTGGTAGAACATTAGTCGCTAAGATGGATCTATAGATATTCCCGAAGTATTAAAATCTTATTTGGGGATGTAAATCTTACTTTTTATATTATGCTATACTACTACAGGGTACATGTAAAAGAAATGTCCTTGATTATTGTTGTTCTTCTGCGAGTAGTTCGAGGATGACGGCTACTCTAACGAGTACAAAATTGATAAGAAAAAACAAAGCTTTCTTATTTAATAAAAGGAAATGAAATGAAAAAAATTAAACTAGCAGCAATTACTACTCTTGCCATTATCGCACTTTCTGGGTGTACTACAAAAGCACCTACAACAGCTGATTTTATGCGGATGCATGCATTGGATGAAAAAGAAACGAGTGCTGATCAAAAAGTAATCGCCAAAGAATGGGATCGCGGATCAAAACTAAAACAATCAGGTGAAAAGATGATCAAAGATGGTGAACAACTGGTAAAAAGCGGAGACCATGATATGACCATCGGTAAACAAAATATAGAACAAGGGCATAAAGATATTACTGAGGGAACAAAGATTATGAACGATAGCAAGCGTGTTTTTGAAGAAAATTATCCAGAGCTAAAGCTCAATCTTAATAAATAATCTATTCTAAATACTATTTCATGCACTCAACGGTAGTTCTCTCGCTGTTGGGAGAACTTTAGTAGCTATTCCAGAAGTTTTAAAACCTTATTTAGGGATGTAATCTACTCTTTTTAGTACATATAGTTTTAAACTAAATCTTCTTGAATTCTTTGTAGTGCCTTTTCATATTCAAGTAAAATTTCAATTGACAGCTCCATGCTTATTAATGGCTTAATATTTTTTGAGTAGAGGGGGATGTTGAAAAAATCCACTATTTAAAAGCTATTCATTATTCTAGAAATAAAATCATGATACAATCATAAAAATTTATTATAAAGTATAACAGCATGAAATTTAATAATAGAAACATTACCTTATTACTATTGCCATTGCTTTTTATTTTCATTTTCATTTATGGATGTCAAAAAAAGGATGTTTCTGAGTATGAACCACAACACTCAGATAACCCTCAATTACTTAAAAAAACCGTTTATATATTTGGCGTACACCCACTTCATAATCCTAAACGTCTTTTTGAAGTGTATCAACCTATGGTTGATTATATTAACGCGCGCCTTAACGGTGGTGAATTGCGTTTAGAAGCCTCACTCGATTATGCTGCTTATAACAAAAAGCTATTTTCAGGCTATTTTCACTTCTCGCTGCCAAATCCCTATCAAACCATTATGTCAACTCAACATGGATATAAAATATTTGGAAAAATGGGCGATGATGAAAACTTTAAAGGTATTATTTTAGTAAGAAAAGACAGTGGAATAGAGAAAGTTAGCGACCTCAAAGGAAAGACTGTCAGTTATCCAGCCCCAACAGCATTAGCGGCTACAATGATGCCTCAGTGGTATTTGCATACTCATGGACTTGATATTAACAATGACATTAATAATAGCTATGTGGGGTCACAAGAATCTTCTATCATGAATGTCTATCTTGGAAAATCCGCAGCGGCATCAACCTGGCCTCCACCATGGCGGGCGTTTATAAAGGAACGCCCAGAAGTAGCCAAAGAAGTCATGATTAAATGGGAAACAACATCACTACCAAACAATGGGTTTGTCGTAAGAAAAGACGTTCCAAAAGATGTAGTCGCTCAAGTTTCTGAAATCATTTTTTCATTGCATACCCATCCTGAGGGTAGAGAAATACTAAGTGCAATGGAGTTGAGTCTTTATGAAGAGGCAAATGGCACTACTTATGAGCCTGTAAAAAAATTCTTGAAACTCTTTGAAAGGGACATTCGTCCCATAAGGTTGGAAGATGAATAACATATTTTCAAAGCTTCGCAATAAAAGTTTACGTACTCAACTTATCTATGCTGGTGTATTTACCCTGACACTTCTCATTGTTACGTTTACTTATACTGTCACTAAAAACCAAAGTGATTTTTTGCACAAAGAGGGAATAAAACAAGCTAAAAATAGGGCTAAAGCTTTGGCTGTATCGACTAAAGTCTGGATTATGTCAAAGGACTATGCTGGCTTAGAAGAGATTATTAGTAATTTTTCTTTTTATGATGATATTACTTTTGCAGCCATTATAGACTTGGATGGAAAAATAATCGGACATACCGATAAAATGCTTGTCGGAAAATTTATAGCAGATAAAGAACGCATTGAATACCTTAACAAATCACTAAAACCGGTTGTTGTTCAGAATGAAGAAGATAAAATTCTTCTCCATACTAATAATAAGTACATCGACATAATGCGAGCCATAGATCATGGCAATCAGCATGTAGGATTGGTGCATATTCGTATGGATCAGAGTACTCGTCAGAAAAATATTGACACTATAATTTTAGAGGGGATTCTTTTTACTCTTTTTTCTATGTTTATCAGTGTTCTAGTCGCTTTTTTGTTGGCTAATAGCTTGACTAAACAATTATCTGGATTAGTCATAACTATGAAAAACATAATAGATGGCGACAAAAATGCGAAAGCTGATGAGGATGGAGCAAAGGAAATATCTGAACTTTCACATGAATTTAATAGTTTAATTAGATCGCTTGCTTCGAGTGAAAAATTGAATCAAAAACTCTCATTAGCCGTTGAACAAAGCCCAAATTCTATTGTTATTACCGATCTTGAGGGAAATATAGAATATGTCAACACTATGTTTACAAAGATAACTGGATACACTAAGGATGAGGCACTTGGTCAAAACCCTCGTATATTAAAGTCAGATGAAACGCCTCAAGCGACCTATGAAGAGATGTGGACACATTTAAAGCACGGCAATATCTGGCAAGGTGAACTTACCAATCGTCGCAAAGATCAAAGTATCTACGTAGAATCAGCTATCATCTCTCCAGTAAAACAAGCTGATGGAAAAATAACTAATTATGTGGCTATCAAAGAAGATATTACTGAAAAAAAGAAGGCAGCGGCGAAAATTGATTATCTAGCGCATTTTGATCAGCTTACTGGCTTACCAAATAGAATCTTGTTAAACGATCGTGTTACATACCTGCTAGATATAGCACAACGCAATAACGAACCTTTCACGGTAATGTTCCTCGATCTCGATCATTTCAAAAATATCAACGATTCTTTAGGACATACCATCGGTGATTACGTATTAATAGAGATGGCAAAACGAATCACTAAAACAATTCGTAAAATAGATACCGTATCGCGTTTGGGAGGAGATGAATTTATTATGCTATTTCCTAATACCGATTCGAATAAGGCTATGCATATTGCCACAGAACTGATTGAAGAAATTTCAAAACCCTCTACATTTGAGCACAATGAGTTGATTACAACCCCTTCAATCGGTATTTCTATTTATCCAGATGATGGTAAAGATTTCGAAACGCTGCTAAAAAATGCGGACACGGCTATGTACAGAGTTAAGAATGATAGTCGTAATGGTTTCCATTTCTTTACACAGGAGATGCAGTTAAGTTTAGCTCGTAACCTGCAACTAGAGAATGGACTACGCCATGCGCTCAAACGAAATGAGTTAGAAGTCTATTACCAACCGCAGGTTTCCATATCAGATGGGCATATTATTGGTGCTGAAGCTTTACTACGATGGAACCATCCAGAACTCGGGATGATCTCTCCTGCCGAATTTATTCCCATAGCTGAAAGCAGCGGCCAAATAATTGAGATTGGCGAATGGGTTCTTCGTACTGCTATAGGGCAAACGAAAGAGTGGATAGACGGTGGATCTACTCCTATGATAATCGCGGTGAATATATCCGCGATACAGTTTCGACAGAAAAATTTACTAAAACTGGTCACAGGAATTTTAGAGGAACTACAACTACCAAGCAAATATCTAGAATTGGAACTTACCGAAGCTGTTACGATGCATGATCCAGAATCTGTGATTGATGTTATGAATAAATTTCACGAAAAGGGAATACGTATGTCAATCGATGACTTCGGTACAGGCTATTCTTCTCTAAGTTACCTCAAACAGTTTAAGGTATACAAACTAAAAATTGATCAATCCTTTATTCGCGATATCTCCCATGATCCAGACGATAGAGCTATCGTAAGTGCCATTATCGATATGGCTCACAACTTAGGATTGATAACGATAGCCGAGGGAGTGGAAACTGCTGAACAGCTAGCCTTTCTTCGTCTTCACGGATGCAATGAAGTACAAGGGTATTATTTCAGCAAACCACTTCCTAGAGTGGAATTTGAACAATTCTTAAAAAATAGTATAAAGGGCTCTAATCATATAGAATAGGGGATTTTTACTTTACAAGAATATAGGCATAACCTTTATTTTGCCATTTCACCAAAGCCATTGCTCTGTTGAATGCTGGTTTGACATAACTAAACAATTCATCTTGTTTAATGCCTCTGGCTTTCATCCCCATGCTACATACTTCAAACTTAACACCTTTATCGTTTAGTTCGTCTAGCTCTTTTTTTACAGTAGGACTTACTTTCTCTTTTTTAAAAAAATCATAGGCTCCTCCTGATATAACAACAGCTACATTAATGGTATTACCATTGCTTTTTTGGTATTCACTGATAGCATTTATATTATTTATTAAAGCTTTTTTTATTATTTTAGAATCTGAAGTTCTTAAATCAATAAGCATCTTGTATTCAGATGAATAAAGAAAGCTTGTAAGTGTTAAAAACAGTAGAATTACTCGTTTCATTGTTAGTCCTTTTAAATTGTTGTGAAACTCAATTGACATAATATATCGTGTTTGTGTTGAACAGATAAGACGATATTAAAACATCTAAGTTTCTGGTTGATTATATCGTAAAAAATATATCATAATTAAATACTTTTATCTCAGTACAGCATTTAAAATCTAAGTCAAACGGTTTAAAACCTTTTTCTTGTCTACTTTTTAAATAATGTATCTAAATTTTCAAACAATTCGGTTGACTTAAGCTCTGTATCTTTAAATAATTTTATTAGCTCATCTGAATTAATTTGAGTGTCCTGCTCTATCATCGTTATTACTTTAGCTATGTTTTCATGAACTTTTTTGTGAGGTCCTGCTAAGGATGTAAATGTGCTTTTTTTTGAAAACTCCGATTCTACGGTGCTTGATGTATACCATGATGTAAAGTTACAAGATAAATGATCATTAGCGGATTGATTTACTTTTCCTTCAAAAACACTAGCATATGAATTGTTTTTCAATATCATATGGTCGAGTTTCACCATATTTGTAAATAACTCATGCCCTATGGAAGAGTTGTCTACTTTAACTTTTTCTATATTGACAACCATCTTTGCAAAAACATCTTTAAATAGGTCTAATTTTTCTTGAGACATATTCGTGTATGTTTCAATACGCTCACTATTCTCAGCCATACTCATGGAGTTCTGCTTTAACACGCTAATGTTCGCTTCAACTTCACTTGTTGCTTTTTGAGTTCTCTCAGCTAATTTTCTCACCTCATCTGCTACAACGGCAAAACCACGACCGTGCTCACCCGCGCGAGCTGCCTCAATAGCTGCGTTTAGCGCTAGTAGGTTTGTCTGATCCGATATGTCTTTAATGAGGGAAATAACACTATATATCTCTGAAACATTTGTACTTAACTGTTCCGAAGAAATTCGAGTATCCCCAATCATCTCAGAAATATTAGATATAGTGCTAATGATTTCATCCGTTGTTATAGATACTTCAGATACTGTGTCACCCGTAAGTTCATTCAGTTCATTTACTTGGTTAACTTTATCAACATTCTTTTTAAGACTCTCTCGAAGGTTGTTTGAATTATTTATAGAACCCTCTATCATGCTATCGGATAGACTTAGAGTAAGCATATTCTTTTTCATACTTTCTTTTATCTCTAAAGCTGATTCCTCAGCTATGAGGGCCTGTTCTTTTTCTTTAATAGAAATTTTTTCAACTTTTTCCAAGAAAAGATTGAAGCTTGCGTTTGCGCGACCAAGCTCATCCGTTGACTCTACTGGTAGTCGTTTTGATAAATCAGCATCGCCATGGGATAATTCCGTAGTAACTTTGTCAAGTGCCTTTATGGGGTCTGTTACTGTTCTTTTTATAATAAAGATTAAAAGCAATAGTATCAATATATCTATCGTAGCAATTATTATGACCTGTCTAATAAGCGAGTCTTGAGATTTTGCAATCAGCATTTCAACTTGCTCTAGTGGAACGCCAGTCAGAGCATAACCAACAATTTGCTTAGAAAAATCGATGATTGGTTCTGACACTACAAAATATTTATCGGTTTTTTGATACACAGAAGTATTATTTATATTAATATTTTCAAGATCTTGAAAAAATGTCATGTCAACTACTTTTTCTTTGACAGCTAATGTAAAGTTACTGATTTTTGGTGCTTTAGACAAAAAACTTGCTGTAGATAGATATTTGTTATCCATAACAATAGCCATGTTGTAGCCATAGCTTTTTTTAGCATCTTTGATGATAGAGTTCAATCCCTGCATGAATTCAACTGAACCAAGGTACTCTCCATTTTCAATAATTGGTGCTAACCCTCGAAGAATTAAGCCTGATCGCCCTAATTCTATTGCGACTATTGGCTGCTTTTTATCTTTTACTGCAACGATTGTTTTTCTAAATGAGCTTAAATCATCTCCAAACTTTTGAGGTTTCCAAGCTCTTAAAAAGCTATGCACGTTTGCGTCATGTATATGTATCTTAATATTTTTATAGTTTGTATACTCTTTGAAGTCCTTAGACACACTGCTTATACCATCTATCGCTATTGTTCTGTCATTATTCTCTAGTGCTTTTACTACACTATAGTTTTTAGATATATTGATTGCATTTGTTAAACCAATATTTTTTTTAGCTTCAATGGCTTCTTTGTAAAATGAACGTAGAGCAGTGTTCTCGCCTTCATAGATATTTGCTTTTATATCATTAATACTATAAACATAGTTGACCATTATGATTATAAACCCAAACAGCATAGATGCGATCAATGGGATATGTATCTTTTTACTTATCGATAAGTCTTTCATTTTTAGAACTTCCTTAATATATTATTGTGGTTTATTGTATCATTAAAATGTAAAATCTAAAATGAAAATATTTTTTTAGATTAATTACTAATAAATAATAAATATAAGATAAACAACACAAGAAACTTCCAAGTAAGACGAGCCAAAATCCTTTATAGTTTATTGGAGATATTCTAGATATAATATCCTTTGGTTATAGAAAGTTTTTAACGACTACTTTGAATAAGGCAATAAATATTATGAAACAATATATTATAATTATCTTTATTGCTTTACATTTAATAAGTAGCACTCTATACGCAACAAAAACTGTATCTAATCAACATAATGTTGGCACACATCCCCATAAATGCTCTTTTCATGATGACACTCATAAACATTATCATACTCATAACGGTTCTACGCATCAACATAAACACAGTCATGCACAAAAAACTATTAATTTATTAGACTTCTTTGTAGAACTAGATAATAATAAACCATGTATTACTTTATACTCAAAAGAAAACTATTTAGAAATTAAATACTATATTTCAAATCCTTCATTAAAGTCTCTTTTCCGTCCTCCAATCGTATAACTCCTTAACTAAGTTACAATAAATCAATACAATTATCAAGGAATAAAATGAAAATAATTTTTATATTAGCTTCATTTCTTTTGCTCAATACCGCTGTATATGCACATGGTATTTCAGCATCAGATATGCAAGCTATGATTGACGGTGGAAATCTTCGCTATATATGGCTGGGGGCTACCCATATGTTAACTGGGTATGATCATCTACTATTTCTATTTGGAGTTATATTTTTTCTAACTTCCACAAAAGATATAATCAAATTTGTGACAATATTTACTATTGGACACTCAATTACGCTTATATTTGCTACTTTTATGGGTATTAATGCAAACTACTATTTGATTGATGCAGTAATAGCGTTAAGTGTCATATACAAAGCATTTGACAATAATAAAGGTTTCCAAAATTATCTTGGCGTTAAGTCACCTAACTTACTTATAATGGTTCTTCTTTTCGGACTAATACATGGTTTTGGTCTTTCAACAAGACTGCAACAGTTACCATTGGGTGAGCAAAATTTTGACATGTTAATGAGAATAGTCTCATTCAATGTAGGTGTTGAACTTGGACAAATTATTGCTTTGATTGCTATGCTTGTCATATTAACTCAGTGGAGAAAACTAGCTTCGTTTGCTAAATTTAGTACAATTACAAATCATGCATTAATGTTTGCTGGTTTTATGTTACTACTTATGCAGTTACATGGGTATTTACACACAACAAACGAAGAAGAATTTGGATTTAACAAGGATGCTCATACCCATACTCACTTAGATATGGAAGCAGCTAAACAAAAAAACTATCCACACGATGGATTATAAAAAGGAACAACAATGAAAACAACAATGAAAACATTACTTATAACGGCTCTATTAGCTTGTGGATTTAATCCACTATATGCAAGTGGAAGTCACGAGCATGGACATGGTCATAGTCATGACAGAAAAGAAGTGAGCCAAGGATA
>CAWUTM010000115.1:0-4388 GCA_963925755.1 uncultured Sulfurimonas sp.
TATATCTTTTAATTCGAGGTGAAGTTCACTTCCCAATCTTTTTTTAATTTTGTCTAAACTCTTGTTAACATCGTCACTCCACTCTTTAAAGCCGTCATCACCATACATCCCAGTATATGAGTTAATTGCCTCTGTGACATATTCATTATGAGTTATATCAACTCTTACATCCATTGGTGTTTCTAAAATAACAAGATTACCCTCCATCAAGTTGTGAAACACTGGCTTTGGTATGAAAGCTCTTCCAATGTGATGGCTCTCATGTTCAATGACAAGTTTAGAAAAACCTTTGTCTTCAAACTGTATGAGCTTATAGGCTAAATTATTTTCAAAATCAATTTGCGCAGGTTGAGAGAGAGCAAAATTTCCAAAACTTGAACCTCTATGATTTGCTAAACCTTCTAAATCAATCATATTTGCAAGTTCTAAAAGAAGTATCGTTTTTCCAGAACCAGTTCTTCCACCAATGATAATAGTATCTAGTTTAGCACTTACTCTCTCAGATTCTTCCATCAGAAAATTACGAAATTTTTTGTATCCACCTTCGAGTCTAGTTATTTGGATACCTTCTTCTTTTAACCAAGCTTGAGCGATACCTGAACGCTGTCCACCTCTAAAGCAGTACAAAAGGGCAGAAGGATTCTCTTTTATGAATTTAGTCCATCCAAGGACTCTCTCTTGCTTACCCGTTTGCTTTATAAGCTCTTCGGCGAGGAGTATGGCGGCAGCATTGCCATTTGCCTTATATCTAATCCCGACAAGTTCTCTCTCTTTATCGGTTAGTATTGGGAAATTCACTGCATTTATAAATGAACCTTGAGTAAATTCCACAGGTGCCCGAACATCAAGTAGGGGAGTGTTATTTAAAACAATACTCTTAAAGTCAGTAGTTAACAAAGACAAACTAAGCGACCTCTATTAAAAATTCACCGCGTTTATGAGTTGTTCCAATTGGAGTTAAGTCCAAGCCCGCGGCTGAAGTAAGTGCTAGAAATTCTTTGACCGTATCTTTGCGCACGACACATAAAAGTCCACCAGACGTTTGCGCGTCGCATAAAATATTTTCTTGCTCTAAAGTCATAGCCCCAATCTTATGTCCGTAACTGTCAAAATTACGACGAGTTCCACCGGGTACGCAGCCCATATCTAGATATTTTTTTACATTTTTAAGAAGTGGTACAGACTCATAAATTACTGTTGCACTTATGTCACTTCCTTCGCAAACTTCACTCAAATGTCCTAAAAGACCAAACCCTGTTACATCAGTTATGGCACTTACTCCTTCAAGCTTAGAAATGTCCGCACCAATTTTATTGAGTTGACACATTGCGTCAATGGCAATGTTAATGTCATCTTCCTCAATTTTTCCCTGTTTTTGAGCGGTTGTTAAAATACCAATCCCTATAGGTTTAGTAAGGAATATTTCACTATCCGCTTGGGCAGTATTGTTGCGTTTAAGATGCTTGTTATCAGCCATTCCTGTTACAGCAAGACCAAATATTGGCTCAGGCGAGTCAATACTATGTCCTCCAGCTAGGGGGATTCCAGCTTCTTCACAAACTGAGCGACCACCATCGATGACTTCACGTGCGACATCGGCGTCAAGCTTATCAACAGGCCATCCAAAAATAGCAATCGCCATGAGTGGGTTTCCACCCATCGCATAAATATCGCTGATGGCGTTTGTCGCAGCGATTCTTCCAAACGTAAAAGGATCATCAACTATTGGCATAAAAAAGTCCGTAGTGCTTAAAACAGAAGTACCATTGCCTAGGTCAAACGCGGCCGCATCGTCTTTTGTAGAGTTTCCAACTAATAACTCAGGATAAACAATACTTTCTCTGGAGCTTTTTAAAATGCTATCAAGAAGTTTAGGTGAGATTTTACATCCGCAACCAGCTCCATGGCTATATTGTGTTAATTTTACGTCTTTCATAATGTATAATGTCCTATGAGAGTTATTTTTTCATATTTTATCTCAATTGAGGTTAAGAAGGGCAACAATGCAAGAGACAATAATAGAGATACCTAATTATAAGACAATAAAGCTGACTCATATCGTTCTTGATTTGTAAATCCATAAATGACGCGCTAGAGCTATTCTTAAATACAAAACGGCTCATAGCAACTTTAAGAGAGTAAATTACTTAGACATCATATTTAGAATCTCTAGTGTTTTAGTGGTATCATATATAGCACTGTGGTAGTGTTCATTATCAAAGTCAATTTTATAATATGCGCAAGTTTCAATGAGTTTAGGGTTTTTGATATTACCTTTGGCATTGGTAGCTTTAACAATTTTTTTATTCTCTTTCATCGTACAAAAGTGATTTTTAAAGGAGACTAAATCTCCAATATGTCTTAATTCAAATGATATATTGTGAGCAACTAAGGTTGTGGCATTTTTGCAAAATTCTACAAAGTCCCTGTCTTCTTCAAAATATTCTTCATAAGACACATCTTGTCTTAGTCTCGCGAGTCTCTGGGGTGAAAGTTTATGTACAGCGAGCGCATGAGGATTTACTTCATAATCTGAAAAATAGTAACGATGAAAGGTATCTAGGATTTTGTATTCATCATCTACGAGTTCAACGCGAAAAGCAGCTACTTCAATGACATCGTGAACATTAGCCGAGTTTGTCTCAAAGTCTAGTATTATCATTGATTATCCTTATTTAACGCAATCCAATTTTTATTTTTATGTTCATTAGGTATTTTTTTCTTAGTGTTCGTTGTGTGCGTTGCATCGAGAAGTTGTTTAATAATCGAAGCTTTTTTCATCATATTATTAATAGGTACTATTTGAGATAAGTTAATGTCGCGTTTAGTCTCTTGCGCAGTTGTTTGAGTTTTATTGAGAGATTCTATTTGAATCCAGTTTTTATCTGCAAGTAAAGTTATTGTTAGGGGGATTAGTAGTGTAAGTGAGATCATTTTCATAATGACATCATATCGATATTTGAGAGAGACAGTCAAGTAGCTAAAAGCTACTTGAAATAAAAATTACAGACCTGTAACGTTTTCTGCTTGTGGACCTTTGTCACCTTGACCAACTTCGAAAGTCACTTTTTGACCTTCGTCTAGTGATACACGTTCGTGACCATTGCTGTTTACTTGACGAAAGTGTACGAATACATCTTTACTGCCATCTTCTGGTTCGATAAAACCAAAACCTTTTTCGCTGTTGAACCATTTAACTGTTCCGTTTTGTAATGTTGCCATTGTAATTCCTTGTTTAAGTACAGCAAATTGCTGCATTTTTAAAATCTAATGTAAAGCTTTTCTTAAGGTGTCTGTACTGTTAACAAGAAGTTATCAATATAAAGCAAACGAAAGATGGAACTTAAATCATCTTTTATTAGCAGTAGTATAGCTAAATAAAAGATAAAGACCAAAATATTTGTGTCGTTCGCGCATTTATAGTGTCTTATTTCTTAGTTTTTGTTTGTATGATGCTGGATTGATATATTTACCACTACTATCGTTAGTCCCAGAATCTTCGTCTCTAATGATAGTATTTGTCTTTGGTTGATATTTCGTAGTGCTTGTTTTAGAAGATTTATCATTAGTTTTGATATTTGTGATTAATCCATCTTTTAAATTATTTAATACAGTTAGTACTGTCTCTAAGTTTTTATCATCTACCGATAGTTTTATTTCATTCATTATATTTCCAATATTTTTAAAACATTATACTAAAAATGATAAAATACCCAATGATAAATTATGATTACCCACTATTTAGACCACCTGCGGAAGCCCAAAATATAATAATTCAAGTAACACTTGGCTGTAGCTATAACAACTGCTCATTCTGTTCTATGTATAAAACTAAAAAGTATCAAGAGAAGAAGATAGAAGACATATATAAAGATATAGATACTTTCGCACATACTCATTCAACTGCACATAAAATATTTTTAGCTGATGGTGATGCGCTAGCTTTGCCAACGGATATATTAATATTGATTTTAAAGTATTTACAAGAAGCTTTCCCTAAACTAAGAAGAGTATCAACCTATGCTTCCGCTCAAAACCTTCAAGAAAAATCCGAAGAGGATTTAGAACTTCTGTCGCATAATAAATTAAACCTCATTTATTATGGGATAGAAACAGGGAATAACACTGTGCTAAAAAAGATTACAAAAGGTGTTAATCAAATAGAAATAATCAACTCTTTAAATAAAGTGCCAAAAGAGATGAAAATATCCGCAACGGTTATTTTAGGGATTGGTGGAGAAAAATATACTAATGAACATATAGAAGATACAGCGCATATTATCAATAGTACGAGTATAAATTATTTAAGTACTTTGCAATTAGGTCTAGAAGAAGATGCAGAGGAGAATTTCTATAAACACTTTGATGATTTTACTCCATTAAACGAC
>CAWUTM010000116.1:0-5451 GCA_963925755.1 uncultured Sulfurimonas sp.
TGCAAAGTTTTAGGAGTAAATGAAGGTGATGATTTAAGTAGCATTAAAAAGACCTATAGAAAACTTGTACGAGAATACCATCCAGATATCATAAAATCACAAAATAAAGATGAAGCGTATATAGAAGAAGCTACGGCTAAAACGCAGGAAATAAACCAAGCTTATCAGCTTTTAAAAGAGATAAAAAAGCACTAGAAACCTATACTTATTTGGTGTTGTCAAACTGATAGACAACACCTTTTTCATAGTCACCAACTAATGTAGTAAAACATTCTGCTATCTCTTTCATAATCTCAATATTTGGCTCGATATAAATCTTATTTTTACTTTTTGTCATTGTAATAATCTTTGCATCTTTCATCTCTTTGAGATGTCGCGATATAGTAGGCAAAGCAAAATCAAACTGCTCCGCAATACTTGAGACGCAAGTGGCCTGTGCAATTAGATCGTCCTTTGGTTGAGAGTCGTCAATAGAACATGCGTAACCACCGGTAAAGATACTCTTAAAAATTTTAAATCTTGTCTGATTACCTAGAGCTTTGAAAATTTTTATTTTATCATCCATATTTAACATCATTTACCTCAATACAGTTTTTAAAAGTATAGCTAAAAGGATTCTATTTAGCAATTTAGACAATTAACTTTATATTAAGAAGTATATCTGTAAACTTTTGAAATAAATTTAGCAAATTAGCTAAATACAAAAGGAATTTTATGAAAAACATCATCGCAGTAATTGGCGCGACTATTGCAGCCTCTTTATGTTGTGTTACGCCGGTTTTAGCTGTTTTAGCAGGTTCAAGTTCTCTTGCTTCCTCTTTTTCATGGTTAGCACCGTATCACAATTATTTAGTGGTTTTTACCATACTCGTACTTGTTTACGCTTGGTATGATAAGCTAAAACCAAGTAAGGCAATAGAATGTGCTTGTGATGAATCTGGTTTCTTTACGGGTAAAACTTTTTTAGCAATGGTTACAGTTTTTGTTGTAATAATGTTAAGTTTTCCTCAATGGGGTAACAAGGTGTTTTCTTCCGCTCCAACTGCCAAGAGTTGTGCGATAGGTGCATGCGATAGTAATATAACGGAAAAAACAGAGGTAAAATCACAAACCCAACCAGAAGCTATAAATATTGATGATTTACCTGTTTTAATGTATATGAATGATGAAAAAGAAAATCCTACTTCATGTGGTCAGGTTGCATGTACTGGAACAGGCTATAAAGCTCTAGATGATATGATGGCTCAGGCGCGAAGAGATGTACAAGAGATGTCCCCAGCAGTCCTTAAAAAAATGATAGATAATGAAGAAGAGTTTGTTTTACTTGATGTAAGAGAAGTAATCCAGCGTTCAGAGGGTGAGATTTATGCTGATGAGATGCTTGCAATCCCTCGTACAAATCTAGAGTTTGAGATACTAAACGCAGTAAAAGATAGAGCAAAGCCAATAGTGCTTTATAGTCGTATGGGAGCAAGAAGTCTATTTGCGGCACAGTCCCTACAAAAACTAGGATACACTCATGTTTACAACCTGAGTGCTGGTCTTAAAGGCTGGGTAAGAGCTGAGTACCCTTATGATAATGGTCTTGGAACCGTACTTAAAGTAGTGGACGCGCAGTAATGTCTGACAACAAACAAATAATAGAACTCTACACGGAGTTAGCGCAAAACCCGGATAAAGACTTTGGTTGGGACAAGGGTTTACAAAATGCCTTAGCGCATGGCTATAAACAAGAGTGGATAGATAAAATTCCATCTAAGGTTTGGGAGTTTTGCGCGGCGGTTGGGAATCCTTTTTTAAACGCGGAGATTAAAAAAGGCGACACAGTTTTAGACCTTGGCTGTGGCGCTGGCGTTGATGTGCTTGTCGCTTCACTTCTCGTTGGAGATGATGGCGCGGTTTTTGGCGTTGACATTACTCCAAAAATGGTAGAGATTGCCACTGCTCACGCAAAAGAACTTCATGCTAAAAATGTAAAAATATTAGAAAACAGTTTTGATAATATAGACTTAGAGGATGAGAGCGTTGATGTCATTATATCAAACGGTGCTATAAATCTAACATCTTGTAAAGAATCAGTTTTTGCGGAAATACATCGTGTGCTAAAGCCAAATGCCAAAATATTTTTTGCTGATATGATAGATATTTCGGAACCCTCATCGTGTAGCATTGAGCCGAGTTCTTGTTGCGAGAGTAAGGAGAGTGGCTCAGAAGATTGGGCGAACTGCGTAGCTGGCACTATGAAAGAGAGTGAACTCATAGAGCTTATACAAAAGGCTGGATTTAAAGATGTAGAGTGTACGGGACATACTCACTACACAACGGCAGAAACAACAAAGGGTGCTACGTTTAAAGCTACAAAAATTCCATCAGATAGCGTAAGAGAAAAACATTGGGAAAATGTTTTTCAAACAAAAGATTATACTCAAGTGCTATGGCATCAAAATGAGCCTACTAAATCTTTATCTCTCATAGAGCAATACTCAAAACAGGGAGACTCCATTATTGACGTCGGTTGTGGAGCGTCATTTCTAGTGAACAGTTTAATATCAGAGGGCTATAAAGATATAACTCTACTTGACACTTCTAAAACATCTCTAGACATAGTCAAAACTAGGTTAAACGCCAACTCTAAGCTCCCAAAATATATCTGCTCAGATATTCTTGGTTTAAAAGAAGTAGCAAAATATAATATATGGCACGATAGAGCCCTCTTCCACTTTTTACTCCTTGAAAAAGAGCGAAAAAGTTATTTTGAAGTTTTAAGTAAAGCCCTCATTTCTGGAGGGATCGCAATAATTAATACTTTTTCAATTGATTCTCAAACTGAATGCGCGGGACTTCCAATAGTTCAATATAATGAGGAGAAAATGCTTGAGGAATTACCATCTGACTTAACTTTGATTAAGACATCTGCATACACGCATACTACACCAAAAAATACCGAGCAAGAATACAACTCTTTTATTATTATGAAAAATTTTTAGATTTTAATTATAGATATGCGACTGCTACATGGTTACCTAGAGCTATGCAACATTTAGATATCATTCGTTTACATATTAACCTAGGATATATTATCATGAATCTACTATCTAAAAACGCACCTTTAGAAGAATCAATTAAAACAATGAAAGCAGTTTTAGAGGATGTTGGATGTAAAACAAATTTTTCTTTCGAGAAACATCCTCTTGATAATTGCTACTCTGTAAATCTTAGTTCGGTCGAAGCGCCCCGTCATATATACTCCAATGGTAAAGGGATTCTCTCAGACGCCTCCGTTGCAAGTGCTTTAGGCGAGTACATTGAAAGACTCCAAACAAATAACTTTTTTATAGATTTTTATTTGCCAAATAGAAAGTACTATCCTGATGAAGTTGCTTTTGACTTTGGTGGCGAATACCTCAACGATGAACTCCTTAAAATTTATAATCCATCTCAGGAGTTAAACCCTGAAGATTTAGTTGATTATAATAGCGATTATGAAGACAAGGTAGTAGCACTTCCTTTTATAAAACAATCTAATAATGAAAAAATATATATCCCGATCAATATACTCAGTAATTTATACGTAAGTAATGGTCTAGCAACAGGAAACACAGCGTTAGAAGCAAAAGTTCAGGCTTTAAGTGAAATTTTTGAACGCTACTCGAAAATAGAAATCATAAAAAATGGATACGCTCTTCCAAAATTTCCAGACGCGCTTATCGAATCATTTTCTCGACTTAACAAAGACATAGTAAAACTCAGAGAACTCGGATATATTATAGAAGTTTTAGACGCTTCTCTTGGTGGGAAATTTCCAGTTACCGCTATTTCACTTATTAACCCTAAAACCTCAACGCTCTTTGTTTCTTTTGGAGCGCATCCTATTTTAGAAGTTTCTTTAGAAAGAACCATGACGGAACTTATGCAAGGCCGCTCATTAGATGACCTAGACGGTTTCGCGGTACCTACCTTTGATATGAGCTTAGTTTCAGACAGTTTTAACCTTGAGTCCCATTTTATAGACTCTAACGGAAAGCTGGGGTTTGGATTTTTAAGTTCTAAAAAAAGCTTTGAGTATTGTGCATGTGACTACGATGGTAACAATAGTGAAGACGAGTACAACTACCTTACGGATATACTTAAAAGCATGGACAAAGAGATGTACCTTAGAGAGTATGACTACCTAGGTTTTTATTCATGTCAGATGATAGTTCCAAGCGTATCTGAAGTCTATCCAATCCAAGACATGATTTATAACAACAAAAACAACGGAAAACTAATAAGAGATATGGTTTTAAACTTTAAAGATTATGACCCAGAAGATATTTTGATAAATATAGAGTCTCTTGAAGAGTCTTTAAATATTGAAAAATATATTGGTGTTATATTTCTTAACAATTTTAATATGGGTGAGTTTAAAGCACATGTGCTTTTAATGCTCAAAGATTTTGATGAGGCTCTTGAGCTTTTAGAATATGGAAGTAATCAACTCGGACACATTATAGTTGAACTTGCTCGTATGGAAAGCTTAGAGAAAGATTTAGGAGAATACGAGGAAGGACTTAACAATGTTTTCACAAAAGCAAAAGTGCAAAAAGCACTTAGAATTTTAGATGGAGATGACTTTTTAATAGATGTCACACTGCATCAAGACTATCAAAACATGCTAGAGATGTATGATAAGCTAGAAATTAAAAAGACATTTTCTTAAAGTCATTTACGCCCTTTTGAGTGAGTACAAGAGTAAGACCATCTTCTTGTACCTCAACATAT
The DNA here is from genome assembly GCA_963925755.1 of uncultured Sulfurimonas sp. Classification (GTDB taxonomy): domain Bacteria; phylum Campylobacterota; class Campylobacteria; order Campylobacterales; family Sulfurimonadaceae; genus Sulfurimonas. The sequence continues at coordinate 4,762 of CAWUTM010000116.1, forward strand.
CCATCTTTATTAAGCTCTTTTATCGCTATTTCCAGTGAGTTTTCTTGTTTTGAATTTAATTGCGTAATAATATTTTTAACAATATCTTGCTTACTCATAACATAACCAACTCTATTGTGATTTTTAAACCAGTTACTAAACATCTGCTTCACTTGATTCTTATAATTCACTTCTCCATTGCTTTTTGGGGGAGCTTTTCTTTGTTTATTGTGAGGAGTCTTAGCTTCACTTGATTTATCTGACGCTGTATAATTTTTTTTAGGAGAGGGTTTCATCTTGTACCTTTGAATTCTACTATATTTTTAGTTTCGGTATTATCACATAATCTTACTTAATTGAGAAGATTTAAAAGCCTCTATATATATTTGCAATTAAAGCGTCACTGCCAATCTCCATTGCAGTATCGAGTTGCTCAATTAATTTATCTGTATCTTTGGGAAGGGTTCCTGATAGATGAAATGCGTTAGAAGCATGGTTACTTCTAAATATAATTTTATTAGAAGGTTTAAGCAGTTTTAGAAATCTCTTTTGTTCATCTAAAACCTGAGAGTCGTTTAATGGAGTAAAATCATCAAAGTGTTTATAGAAATTCTCCTCTGCATCTTCTTCTAGACCTAATTGCAAAGTACTTAAATAATTTATACTCGTACTATTGATAATATGCGCTGTATCTTCTATATGTTCATTAGT
>CAWUTM010000117.1:0-3010 GCA_963925755.1 uncultured Sulfurimonas sp.
GTTTTAAATATTTTGTCATCTATGCATGTACATAATTTCGTATCGTTTGAATCAGTACATGAGCTTAACATTACTGTTTTTTGTTCTTCTTCCCAGCCTATGTAAGAGTTATAGTATGGGTAAAGCGTCCATACTGCAAAACCAGCGGTTAAGACTATATTTGTAATGTACTCGCGTTTCTTTGTCTCTATATATTTTTTTACATCATAAGCGATGAGTATTACAAAGACTATCTCTAAAGTTATATTAAACCAGTCTGTATCTAAAAAATCAAACAATTATCTTCCTTTTTTATCCTCGTATCTTCTTCATCGCTTCACCACACATTGTCAGTCCAAATGCGGCAGTTACACCCATAAAGCTTCCTTTTTCTTTGATGTTAGCCTCTTCGCAAGAAAATATAACTTTATACTTCTTTTTAAAGCCGCGTTTCTTCAATTCGTATCGTATTTTAGAGCCAAACTTGTCACCATAGCTTTTCCAAATGTCATCTACTTTTATTTTTGTTGGGTCCATGCGTTTAGCACCACCAAAAGAACTTATAAGTTTTTTGTAACACTTTTGAGCAAGGGCTAGTTTCGCGTTTCTATCATCAATTGCATCGAGTACCAAATCATACTCATCAAAGTTAAAATCCCATACCCATTGTTCATCTATGCGTTTGTTAATGATTTTAAGTTCTGGATAATGTTTTAAAAGAGCTTCAACTTTAAATTCCCCCTCATGAAGTTCTGACCACATCTGGCGGTTTTGATTAGAGTCGTCATAAGTATCAAAGTCCACTATAGTTATGTTTTTCACACCACTTCTATAGAGACAGTCAAGACAAAAACTTCCAACGCCGCCCACTCCAAGTAACAGAATTTTTGCATTTTCTAGCTTTGCAAAATCATCCCCAACTAGGAGTTTTACACGATCATACTTACCCACTTTAGTCTATCCACTCTTTTAAAGTGTTTATACTTTTGTAAGCGCTTAAATCCAGCATGATTGGGGTTATAGATACACAACCTTGCCGTATTGCTTCATGGTCACTTAGTTCATTGACTCCATGTCTTGGTTCAAATGACAGAGGATGAAGCCCAAGCCAATGGTATTCTTCTCCCCTTGGATTACGATGAACATGGGAGTCGTTTCCGTAATGTCTATATCCCGCATATGTAATTTTAATTTCTGCGTTTAAAGTTTCTGGTGGTATGTTTACATTTAAGAACTCGCGTTTAGGAAGAGGAAAAGTGTCTTTACGTATCTTACTCACAAGAGTTTTAATAGTCTTTTGCGCTAATCTAAAATCACCACCAGGATTTGTAAAATCCATCACTTGACTTATTGCTATTGAGGGTATATCATGTAAAACACCTTCCATCGCTCCAGCAGCGGTTCCTGAGTATGTTATATCCTCACCCATATTGGAACCGCGATTTATCCCACTGACAAGGAGGTCTGGCTTATTATTTTCAAACATAGTACTGAGCGAGAGGTAAACGCAGTCCGTTGGCGTTCCATCATCTAGTTTATAAAAGTCATCGCCTACACTTACAAAACGCAGAGGACGAGTTAAGGTTAAAGAGTGTCCACAAGCCGACTTCTCATTTGCGGGAGCGACAACCGTCACCTCAACATCATCAAGTTCACGAAGAGCCTCCACTAAGCATAAAAGTCCCTTAGCCTCATAACCATCATCATTTGTTACTAATATCTTATATTTTTTATTCATAGATATATTTTACTATAAAAGTGTTATACTCTAGCTAATAAAGGAAAGAAGATGAATGAAGTGTATCTCTCTAAGCAGAAAATTTTTAATGCAAGAAATGGAATTTTTGCTTATGAACTAGTATTTAAAGATGCAGATAATAAAACAACGAAGATTGCGACACGTCTTTCTCATACCTCCAAAATCATTATGGGTTCTATTACGAGTAGTGCGCTAGATAAACTTCTTGGCAAACATGTTGTTGCGCTTGTCAATGTGGATGAGAGTATCTTAACTAAAGGTGTTTTAGATGTTCTAGATAAAGACCGGTTTATTTTAAATATTTTAGAAGACATTCATTTAACTGAGGACGTTATCAGTAAAATCATACAGTATAAGAAACGCGGGTTTAAACTTTCTATAGAACACTTTGACTCCAGCGCGAAGATGATAGTAAAGTTTAACCGACTCTTCAATTACATAGATATTATCAAAATGGATATCCTTATATCTGAGCCCGAGAACTTAGAGAAGGTGGTACAAAAGTTCAAAGGTAGTCGCATAAAACTTCTTGCGCAGAACATAGAAACACGAGAGGACTATGACAAATATAAGGAAATGGGGCTTGACTACTTTCAGGGTTATTTTTTAGATAAACCAGAGGTCATAGAACTTGAAGCTTCAAAAGAACCTCCACAGTTCATCATTCTCCAACTCATAAAAATCATTAAAAATGAGAATACGACTGATGAATTAGAATTTTTCATCAAAAAACAGGCAGACTTATCTTTTAAACTCATACAGTTTTTTAATAATTCTAAAAAATTCGATGTTAAAGTCGAGTCTATAACGCAGGTTATCACCCTGATGGGGAGAGACAAGCTTTTAAGATGGCTGATGGTCTATCTTTATTCAGAAATATCCACAAACCCCGCTTCTAAGAGCATGCTTGACTTAGCGATAAAACGAGCAGAGAGCATGCAAAGTGACGCTCCAGCAAAACTCAAAGACAAGGCATATTTAGCTGGGATGTTTTCTATGCTTGCTTCCATCTTTGAAACTGACATTAAAGAGCTTATGAGTTATGTAAATATGGATGCAGATATTACAGAACTTATTTTAAATAAAAAAGGCATCTTCGCGTCAAGCCTCAAAAAAGCCGAAGAAGCAGAAAATGTTTATCTTAAAAAAGTACTTCTAGCAAACTTTGAAAAGCTAACTACCACCGATCTTATCTACACGCTAGAAGATGGTGGGATTGAAATAGATAAGGATGCTTTTTAAAAGTATCTTTGCTAATCCCTCCCCTCTTAT
>CAWUTM010000118.1:0-11140 GCA_963925755.1 uncultured Sulfurimonas sp.
ACCTTGCAGCTAGAGTAGAAGGCTTGACAAAAAACTACGGCGTAAATATATTGATAACAGAATTTACAGTCGAAAAAATTAGTAAAGATTTTATCTATAGAAAAATAGAACCAGTAAAAGTAAAAGGGAAAGATGAAGCTGTACTTTTATATGAATTGATGGGATTAAATGAGGAATCTAAGACAATACAAAAGTTATACACAGATGCTTTAGATATTTATATAGATGGCGACTTAAATACTGCATTAAAACTTTTTGAAACTTTAGTTGAGAAGTATGATGATGGTCCATCAAAATATTTTATTAAAAGAATTGAAGAAAAACACCCGTGGGGTGTCAATGTCATGAAAACAAAATAAGGTCAAAAAAATGAAGCATGTCCAAAGCCTAAGTTCAAATGAAATTTTAGAATTAGTATTTGTTTACTTAACAGAAGTGTCTTCTTTACGAGTGCATGATGAGATTATAGATGTATTGGCAAATATGGGAAAAGCGCTCACGGGTTCAGATAGATGTACGGTATGGGTTGTGAGTGATGATAGAAAAACAATCTGGACTAAAGTGGCTCATGGAATTGAGCGTTTAGAAATACCAATTGATTCCGGAATTGTTGGTTCTTCAATTATGAATAAAAAGAAAATTATGATTGAAGATGTCTATAAAGATGATAGGTTTAACTCAGATATCGATAAGCAGACAGGATATGCGACCAAGAGTATGCTAGTTATTCCAATGTTTGATTATGATAATGAAATTATTGGAGCTTTTCAAGTTATGAACAATCAAAGCAATGTAGGAAGCTTTGAAGAACAAGACATGCAAAGGTTAATGCTTGCAAGTACATATGCGGCAGAAACGCTTATCGCGATGAAGCTATCACAAGAAGTTGAAGAGACACAAAGAGAAGTGGTCTTGACAATGGGAGCAGTTGGGGAGAGTAGAAGTAAAGAAACCGGTAATCATGTTAAACGCGTTGCTGAGTACTCTAAAATACTTGCGCTTGCCTATGGTCTATCAGTAGAAGATGCAGAACTACTCAAGCAGGCTAGTCCAATGCATGATATCGGGAAAGTTGCTATTCCTGACTCTATTCTTAATAAGCCGGGTAGGTTTAATGTCCAGGAAAGACGAGTTATGGATACACATGCTGAACTTGGTTATAGTATGATTAAGAATTCTCAAAGACCATTATTAAAAGCAGCAGCTATCGTTGCGCACGAGCATCATGAAAAATGGAATGGTTCTGGGTATCCAAATAAGCTAAGTGGTGAGGATATCCATATCTATGGTCGCATTACAGCTCTAGCTGATGTATATGATGCTCTAGGCTCAGACAGGGTATATAAAAAAGCTTGGACACCAGAGAGAATTTTAGAACTGTTTAAAGAGGAAAGGGCTAAGCATTTTGATCCAAAACTTATTGATCTTTTTTTTGAAAACTTAGATAAAATTTATGAGGTGAGAGATAAATTTAAAGATGCATATCAAGAGATTACCTTTGAAGAAGATACAAGCGAGTCTATAAGAATCCTTGGAGCATACGGAACAAAAGCAAAGGGCTTTGGAACAAGTTCTTTCGCTCTTGATAAAATAAATGTAATAGATGCGGGTAATTTACTTGAAGCATTAGATGAAGAGTGTTCATTCATTGAGAATATATGGATGACACATTCACACCTAGACCATATAGCAGATATTGCTTACATACTTGATAACTATTTTTCTTTAAGAACTAAAACATTGAATATACTTGGATTGCCTGAAACTATTGAGGCTATTAAAAAACACTATTTAAATGATTTGATTTGGCCAGATTTTTCGAAGATACCTTTAGATAACTCTTCTGAGATGGCTTTAACATATACTATAATAGAAACAGGTAAAGAGTATTCATTAGATGCTAATTCATCCATTAAGGCATTCCCAACGGACCATACGGTTGATAGTTGTGGATATGTTTATAAAAAGAATGGCAGCGCTCTTATCATAACGGCAGATACCTATTCTTTATCTAGTATGATAGATGAAGTTGAAAATGATAAGTCAATTCAATCAATGGTTATAGAGTGTTCTTTTCCATCAGAGATGCGAGATTTAGCAATAGTCTCCAAACACTTAACTCCAAAAATACTTTTTGAGAAACTAGAGAAGTTAAAAAGGGATGATATAGATTTATATATTAATCATATTAAACCAATGTTCTTATTTAAAATTGTAGCTGAGATAGAAGAGTATAAAGGAAAATGGAAACCAATAATATTAAAAGATGGAGATTTTATAAAGTTTTAGCAAATACCCTTGACAATGATTTTATTTTACCCTATAATTCTGACTCAATTTCGATGCTGACATAGCTCAGTTGGCTAGAGCAGTTGATTTGTAATCAACAGGCCCGGGGTTCGAATCCTCGTGTCAGCACCATTGAAATTTGAATATTAGAAACAGTGTTAGACCAGATAAGATATAATTTTTTATATATAAAATGTGGTGAGGTAGTCAAGTGGCCAACGACGGCGGACTGTAAATCCGCTCCCTACGGGTTCATAGGTTCGACTCCTATCCTCACCACCACTAATAGACATGCGGGTGTAACTCAGTGGCTAGAGTTCCTGCCTTCCAAGCAGGCTGTCGAGGGTTCGAATCCCTTCACCCGCTCCATAAATTAGTAAAAAACATCTGGAAGCTGAAGTACAATTTTTACCTTTACTTCATACAACTATATAATTTCTATATAGTCATCTAATCACTAAAAAAACTAATCATTTAAATTAAAGAAAGAATTATTCAATTATTGCTTATATTACTCTATGCTGTCGTGGCTCAGGGGTAGAGCACTTGCTTGGTAAGTAAGAGGCCGTGGGTTCAAATCCCACCGTCAGCACCATTAAGCAAATATTATGTTTTAATTAAGCAATAATTGAATGATTTTTGGATATAATTCCATTTCAATTCACAATATAAAGTAGGAGAACACTATGGCAAAAGCAAAATTTGAACGTAACAAACCGCATGTTAACATCGGTACAATTGGACACGTTGACCACGGTAAAACAACACTAACAGCAGCAATTACTGCAGTACTAGCAGTAACTAACGGTGCAGAACTTATGGATTACGATGCAATCGATAATGCACCAGAAGAAAGAGAGCGTGGTATTACTATCGCTACTTCACACGTTGAGTATGAGACGGATCTTCGTCACTATGCACACGTTGATTGTCCAGGTCACGCCGATTATGTTAAGAACATGATTACTGGTGCTGCTCAAATGGATGGTGCTATTCTTGTTGTTTCTGCAGCGGATGGCCCAATGCCACAAACTCGTGAGCACATTCTTCTTTCTAAGCAAGTTGGTGTTCCTTACCTCGTTGTTTTCATGAACAAAGAAGATATGGTTGATGATGAAGAACTAATGGAATTAGTAGAGATGGAAATTCGTGAACTTCTTGACCTATACGATTTCCCAGGTGATGATACTCCAATCACAGCTGGATCAGCTCTTAAAGCTCTTGAAGAAGCTAAGTCTGGTACTTTAGGTGAATGGTCTGCAAAGATTCAAGAACTTATGAAAACTGTAGATGAATACATTCCTGAACCAGTTCGTGAAACTGACAAAGATTTCTTAATGCCTGTTGAGGACGTTTTCTCTATCTCTGGTCGTGGTACAGTTGTTACTGGCCGTATCGAGCGTGGTACTGTTAAGATTGGTGAAGAAATAGAAATTATTGGTATCCGTGATACTCAAAAAACTACTGTTACTGGTATTGAAATGTTCCGTAAAGAAATGGATCAAGCTCTTGCTGGTGATAACTGTGGTGTTCTAGTTCGTGGTATTGGTAAAGATGATGTTGAGCGTGGTCAAGTACTTTGTAAGCCAGGTACTATTACTCCTCACACTAAATTTACTGCAGAAATCTATGTTCTAAGTAAAGATGAAGGTGGACGTCATACTCCATTCTTTAATGGTTACCGTCCTCAGTTCTACGTACGTACTACTGATGTTACAGGTGCAATCACTTTACCAGAAGGTACAGAGATGGTTATGCCAGGTGATAACGTTAGTATTACTGCTGAGTTAATTCACCCAATTGCAATGGAAAAAGGTACTAATTTCGCTATCCGTGAGGGTGGAAGAACTGTTGGTGCTGGTGTTGTTGCAGAGATTATTGCATAATTAGCTTCGGCTAATTTGCAAAATCCTTTTAAAGGTAATATATAATGAGAGAAGCGATTCACTTAGGTTGTGAGAAATGTACAAGACGTAATTATCACACAACAAAGAACAAAAAGACTCATACAGAGAAATTTTCAGTACGTAAATACTGTAAATGGTGTCGTGAGCATACTGAACATAAAGAGATGAAACTGTAATAACAGTTTCTCTTTTTTTGAAAGTTTGAACTAATTTATTTTGGTTCTTTTTATAGGCGCATAGCTCCAATGGTAGAGCACCGGATTCCAAATCCGGGTGTTGCGGGTTCGAGTCCCCCTGTGCCTGCCACCATTTAATATAAATAAACCTTTAGAGTTTTATTTATATTAGATGATATTTAAAATAATGGAATTAATAATGGCTTTAAACAAACATATTAGAAACGCAAGATTAGAGTTAGACAAAGTTATCTTTCCAACAACTGGACAAGTGAAGCAAGCATATATCTCTGTTATTATAGTTGTTGCTGTTATAGCTGCATTTTTAGCATTGGTTGATTTGGCAATGTCATCACTTATGTCGACGATTTTAGGTTAAGGAATAATTATGGCACAACAATGGTACTCAATCCAAACTTATGGTAGTGATAGACTAGTAAGAGACGCAATCTTTAACATGATTGAAGAGATGGGTCTTCAAGAAGTTATTACTGAAGTAATTGTTCCTACGGAAGATGTAATTGAAGTAAAAGACGGAAAGAAAAAAGTTACTGAACGTTCTTTATATTCAGGATATGTATTTGCAAAACTTGAGTTAAATACTGAAGTGCAGCACCTTATCCAGTCTATTCCAAAAGTATCTGGATTTATTGGCGAGTCAAATATTCCAACACCATTAAGTGAACATGACATTAATGTTATTTTAGATCGTGTAAATAACCGTGCAGCTCCTAAACCAAAAGTATTTTTTGATAATGGTGAAACTGTTCGTATTATTGATGGTCCTTTTGCTAACTTTACGGCAACTGTTGATGAGTATGACTTAGAACATGGAACGCTTAAACTTAACGTGTCGATTTTTGGAAGAGCTACTCCTGTAGATATCTCTTATACACAAGTTGAGAAAATAATCTAGTTCAACTAGGTTTCACTGCGCTAAATTTAGACTTTAAAATGAAGTTTAAACTTAGCGCAGTTAAAATTAAATTAAACACAAAGGAAATAACATGGCAAAAAAAGTAATGGACTATATCAAGTTACACATAGATGCTGGAAAAGCTAACCCGGCTCCACCAGTAGGACCAGCACTAGGACAACGTGGTGTAAACATCATGGAATTCACAAAAGCATTCAACGAAAAAACAAAAGATAAGATGGGATTCAAAGTTCCTGTTATAATCACTGTTTACACAGATAGAAGTTTTTCTTTTATTACTAAACAACCACCAGCATCCGCTCTTTTAATGAAAGCGGCTAACCTTAAAAAAGGTACGGATAATCCACTTAAAAATAAAGTTGGAAAAATTACTCGTGCACAACTTATGGAAGTTGTTGACGCAAAAATTGCTGACTTAAATACTGATGATAAAGAAATGGCAGCTAGTACTTTAGCTGGTACAGCTCGTTCAATGGGTATTGATATAGTAGACTAAATTCCTTTAAGGGTATTAATCTACGCGAATCATCGACCACAGTGATTTAAAACTATGTGGCAGAATTAATATGGAGATTTGTTATGAGTAAAAGATATAAACAATTATTAGAAAAAATTGATGCTGATAAAGCATACGGAGTAGCGGAAGCTGCTGTAAAAGTAAAAGAACTTACAAGTGCGAAATTTGACGAAACAGTTGAAATTGCAATGAACTTGAATGTTGACCCTCGTCACGCAGACCAAATGGTTCGTGGTGCGATTGTACTTCCACATGGAACTGGTAAAACTGTTCGCGTTGCTGTTTTTGCTAAAGGTGCTAAAGCTGATGAAGCAAAAGCTGCTGGTGCAGATATAGTTGGTACTGATGATTTAGTTGCTGACATTAAAGCTGGAATCTTCAATTTTGATGTAGTAGTTGCTGCACCGGATTGTATGGGACTTGTTGGACAAATTGGTCGTATTCTAGGGCCAAAAGGTATGATGCCAAACCCTAAAACAGGAACGGTAACACCAGATGTTGCAACTGCTGTTAAAAATGTAAAAGGTGGCCAAGTTAACTTTAGAGTTGACAAAAAAGGTAACATCCATGCAGGTATAGGTAAAGCAAGTTTTACTGCTGAGCAAATTGCTGAGAATTTCAACTCTATTATGGCTGCTATTAATAAGCAAAAGCCTGCTTCAGCAAAAGGTCGTTATATTCAAAATGCTGCTCTTAGTTTAACTATGAGTCCTGCTGTTAAACTTGATGTATTGGAAATAGCTGATATAAAAAGTTAAAACTTTTCATAGGAATCTTTTTTCCTATGTTAGAAGAAAGATTTTTATTTTAAGATATTTAGATATCTTAAAGTAAAGATTTTTATTTTTGAAAATCTGAAATTACTTGGACTAAAGATAGTTGGGGGTATCTACCATGTCGGTAGTGAGCTTAATCGAGCCTTTCTCGCCCCTCTTGAAGTTATGTCTGGAAAGGAGAATTATATGTTAAAATCAAAAAAAGCTGAGTTAATTGCAGGATTAACTAAAGCATTTAGTGATACGACGGCTGTTGTTATATGTGACTATAAAGGTTTAACTGTAAGTGAACTAGAAGAGTTACGTACAAACGCACGTGCTAAAGATACAAGTGTTCAGGTTGTTAAAAATTCATTAGCTACAATCGCATTGAAAAATGCTGATATGTCAGGTATTGAAATTAAAGATACAAATATTTTTATTTGGTCTGATGACGTTATTAGTGCATCTAAAGTTGCTGCTGATTTCGCTAAATCAAATGAGAAATTTGTTATTAAAGCTGGTTATTTAGATAAAGAACCTGCAGACATAGCTAAAATCGAAGCATTCGCTAAGCTTCCAGGTCGTGATGAGTTACTAGGTATGCTTGCTGCTACTTGGATGGCTCCAATTACGAATATGGCAGTTGGAATCGATGCTCTTAGAAAGAAATTAGAAGAAGAAGCTTAGTCTTCACTTCTAAACAGTGCCAAGCACTTAAAATAAAATAATTATATTGGAGTCATTATGGCTGTTACAAAAGAAGACGTATTAGAATTTATCTCTGGTTTATCTGTTCTTGAGCTTTCTGAGCTTGTAAAAGAATTTGAAGAAAAGTTTCAAGTATCTGCACAACCTGTTGCTGTTGCTGGTGGAGCTGTAGCTGGTGAAGCTGCTGCTGAAAAGACTGAGTTTGATGTAATCCTTACAGATGTTGGCGCTAAGAAAATTGGTGTTATTAAAGCTGTTCGTGCTCTTACTGGTTTAGGACTTAAAGAAGCTAAAGAAGCTTGTGAAGGTTTACCATCTACAATCAAAGAGGGTGTAGATAAAGATGCTGCTGATGAAGCTAAAGCTGCTTTAGAAGAAGCTGGTGCAACTGTAGAAGTTAAGTAATTACTTAAATACTTATTATGAGGGCTTGTCCCTCATTTTTGGGCGCTTTTACAATAGGATTATGTCCTTTTGTAAAAGTGCCCTTATGTCGTTTATAAGCACTATCAAAATTATGCTCTTAACAGAGCCTCAAAAAATCGTTCAGGGACGCTTGAACAGATACAATTAATTATCGAGGTTAGCCAATGTTAAACACTTTATATTCCGGAAATCGTCTTCGTGTAGACTTCTCTAAAACTCCTCAAGAAATAGAAGTACCAAATTTACTTCAACTTCAGCAAAGTTCATATGACACATTTTTAATGTTAAATGCAAAAGATAGATCTGCAAGTGGTATTGAAAAAGTTTTTCAATCAGCATTCCCTATTCATGACACTCAAAACAGACTAACTGTTGAGTATATTGGAAGTGAAGTTGCAAATCCTAAGTACACTGTTCGTGAATGTATGGAGCGTGGTCTTACTTACGCTGTTAGTCTTAGAATGAAAACTCGTCTTGTACTATGGGACAGAGATGAAAATACTAAAGAAAAGCTTGGTGTAAAAGATATTAAAGAACAAAATATATTTGTTCGCGATATTCCACTAATGACTGATAGAACATCATTTATTATTAATGGTGTTGAGCGTGTTGTTGTAAATCAACTTCACCGTTCTCCAGGTGTGATTTTTAAGAAAGAGCAATCTACTACAGCTGGAAATAAAATGATTCACACAGGTCAAATTATTCCTGATCGTGGTTCATGGTTATATTTTGAGTATGATCCTAAAGATATCCTTTATATGAGAATTAACAAACGCCGTAAAGTTCCTGTTACAATTATGTTCCGTGCTTTAGGTTACTCAAAACAAGATATATTAAAATTATTTTATCCTATACAGACTATATCAATTTCTGATAATAAATTCTCTATGGCGTTTAATCCTAAAGATTACGCAAATAGACTTTCTTATGATTTACTTGATATTGATGGTCAGGTTCTTATATCTTCAGGAAAAAGATTATCTGCTAAAAAAGCGCAGAAATTTATTGATGATGGATTAAAAGAAGTTTCTTATCCTTTAGAGACTCTTATCGACCGTTATTTAGCTGAAGCTATTATTGATCCAGAAACTGGAGAGATTCTTTTTGACGCAATGACTCATATTGATGAGACAAAACTAAAAAAGATGGCTGAAATTGGTGTAAGTGAATTTAAAATTGCTAATGATTTAGCAGATGGTGTTGATAGTGCGATTATTAACGCGTTTAATGCTGATTCTGATTCATTAAAGCTTCTTAAGCAAACTGAAGATATTCAAGACGAAAATGATTTATCCGCAATTCGTATTTACAAAGTTATGCGTCCAGGTGAGCCTGTAACAAAAGATGCGGCAAAAGCATTTGTAAATCAACTTTTCTTTGATCCAGAACGTTATGACTTAACAAAAGTTGGTCGTATGAAAATGAATCATAAACTTAGTATGAATATTCCTGAATATATAACTGTATTAACACATGAAGATATTATTGAGTCTGTGAAGTATGTTATAAAAGTTAGAAATGGTCAAGGTCATATTGATGATAGAGATCACCTTGGTAATCGTCGTATTCGTTCAATTGGTGAATTACTTGGTAATGAGTTACATAATGGTCTTGTGAAGATGCAAAAAGCTATTCGTGACAAACTTTCAACTATGAGTGGTCCAATGCAAGAGCTTATGCCTCATGATTTGATTAACTCTAAAATGATTACTTCAACAATTATGGAATTTTTCTCTGGTGGACAACTTTCACAATTTATGGATCAAACAAATCCTCTTTCAGAAGTAACTCACAAGCGTCGTTTATCGGCTCTAGGTGAGGGTGGTCTTGTTAAAGAAAGAGCTGGATTTGAAGTACGTGACGTTCACCCAACTCACTACGGAAGAATCTGTCCTATTGAGACTCCAGAGGGTCAAAATATTGGTCTTATTAATACTCTTGCGACTTACTCTAAAGTAAACGCACATGGTTTTATTGAAGCACCTTATAAAGTAATGAAAGATGGAAAAATAACTTCAGAGGTTATTTATCTTACTGCTACTCAAGAAGAGGGCGTTAAAATTGCAGCCGCTTCAAATAAAGTAGATGAAAATAATCAGTTTATAGAAGACTTGATTTCTATCCGTCAAGATGGTGAAATTCTTTTACAAAGTCCTACAGAATGTGCATATGCTGACCTTTCGTCGCATATGGTTGTTGGTGTAGCAGCTTCTCTTATTCCTTTCCTTGAGCATGATGACGCCAACCGTGCGCTAATGGGTTCAAATATGCAACGTCAAGCGGTACCTCTTTTACGCGTTAATTCGCCAATGGTAGGAACGGGAGTTGAAAAACTTGTTGCTCGTGATGCTTGGGAGTGTATAAAAGCTGAACGTGCTGGAAAGATAGAAAAAGTTGATGGAAAACATATTTATGTAATGGGTGATGAAGATGGAGAGATCTATATTGACTATTATCCATTACAAAAAAACCTTAGAACGAATCAGAATACTTCGTTTACACAAAAACCAATAGTTAATATCGGTGATGTTGTAGCTAAAGGACAAGTGATTGCCGATGGTCCAAATATGGATCAAGGTGAACTAGCACTTGGTGTTAATGCTATGGTCGCGTTTATGCCATGGAATGGTTATAACTTTGAGGATGCTATTGTTATTTCTGAGCGTATGATTCGTAAAGATCAATTTACTTCTGTTCATATTTATGAAAAAGAAGTTGAAGCTCGTGAATTAAAGCATGGTGTTGAAGAAATCACTCGTGATATTCCAAATGTACGTGATGATGAATTAGCACACCTTGACGAGTCTGGAATAATTAAAATTGGAACTACTGTAAGTGGTGGTATGATTTTAGTTGGTAAAGTTTCTCCTAAAGGTGAAGTGAAACCAACTCCAGAAGAGCGCCTGCTTCGTGCGATTTTTGGTGAGAAAGCTGGTCATGTTGTAAATAAATCTCTTTATTGTCCTCCATCTATGGAAGGTGTTGTTGTAGATATAAAAGTATTTACAAAAAAAGGTTACGACAAAGACGCATGTGCGTTAGCACTTGAAAAAGAAGAAAGAGACTACTTAGAGCGCGAGCACTACGACAGACTTCTTATGATAGATAAAGAAGAAATGCTGAGAGTTACTAAACTTCTTACTAAAGAGGCTTTAGTTTCAGACATCAAAATTGGTGAAACTGAGTATAAAGCTGGTGATATAATCAATGGTGCTGACTTAGTTGAAGTAAACCGTTTTGCAATGAATGCAATTATTAAATCATTTAGCGAAAATATTCAAGATGAATATAATAAAACTAAAAACTATTTCCAAAAAGAGAAAAGACTTTTCCGTGATGAACACGAAGAAAAACTTAATATTTTAGAAAAAGATGACATCCTTCCAAATGGTGTTGTTAAGTATGTAAAAGTTTACATA
>CAWUTM010000119.1:0-5466 GCA_963925755.1 uncultured Sulfurimonas sp.
ACAAATGCTGATGGAGATTTTTTCATAGTAAGTGCTGTTTTCCAAGCTTCAACATTTTCTTGTCCATCCGCTGGACGCCATACATAAAAGTTTGGTAATGCTCTAAACTGTGAAAGGTGTTCAATTGGCTGATGAGTTGGACCATCTTCACCAACACCAATACTATCATGAGTCCAAATATAAAAGTTTTGGATTCCAGTAAGTGCCGCTATACGAGCTGCTGGTTTTAAGTAATCTGAAAATACAAAAAATGTAGCAGAGAAAGGAAGTAGTGGACCATATAAAGCCATCGCGTTTACGATAGACGCCATTGCATGTTCACGAATACCGAAGTATATATTTCTTCCCTTTGGAAACATGCCCATGTCGTTTAAGTTTGTTTTGTTTGATGGGCTTAGGTCTGCTGAACCACCTACAAAACTTGGAAGACCACGAGCAATAGCGTTCATAATCTTACCGTTAGTTCCTCGAGTCGCCTCAGCTTTATCGAAAGTAGGATAATTTATACGAGAAAAATCAGGATTTTCTAAACCTGTAAGTGCTTCATTTTGTTCCATAAGTGGAAGAGTTTTTTGAGAGTGAATCCATTCACGTTCAAGTAAATCACCCTCTTCGATGGCACATCTAAATCTAGCCATTACGTCTTCGTCTACATGAAAAGTCTTTTCTGGGTCAAATCCAGCGTCAGTTTTTGCTTTTGCAATTACCGCATCGCCTAAAGGAGCACCGTGAGCATGGTGTGAACCTTCTAACTCTCCAGCACCCTTAGCAATAATAGTATTTGCTATGATAAGTGTTGGTCTTTTGTTCGCTTTTGCCGTTGTAAGTGCCGTGTCAATCTCATCAAAGTTATGACCATCTATTTCTAAAACATCCCAAGCTTGAGACTCAAAACGCATACGGATATTTTCACTTATGCTTAAATCTGTTGAACCCTCGATAGTAATACGGTTTGAATCATAAATAACAACAAGGTTATCTAGTTTGTTGTGTCCAGCGATAGAACAAGCTTCATAAGAGAGTCCCTCTTCTAAATCGCCATCACCACATAAACAGTAAACGTTATGGTCAATTAACTCAGCAGTGTCAGAATTAACTTGCGCGCCTACAAATTTTGACGCCATTGAAAATCCAACCGCGTTTGCTACACCTTGACCTAAGGGACCAGTTGTAATCTCTATACCTGCGGTATGACCAAACTCTGGATGCCCTGGTGTTTTAGAATCTAGTTGACGGAAGTTCTTTAAGTCTTCGAGTTCAAGACCATATCCCCATAAATAATAAAGTGAGTAGATGAGACCAGTAGCGTGACCACCAGAAAAAACCAATCTATCACGGTTTAACCATGAAGGGTTTTTAGGGTTATGATTTAAGTGTTCGCTTAAAACCGTTGCTATGTCTGCAAGACCCATAGGTGCGCCAGGATGACCTGAATTTGCTTGTTGCACCATATCTGCAGCTAAAAATCTTATCGAATCTGCCATCTTTTGGCGCATTACATTACTCATTTTATTTCCTTATTTATGTCTATTTATATATTTAGTTAGTAAAGAAGACAACTCACTTTGTAAGTTCTCATCAAAACTAAGCATTTCGCTACTTAATTCATCTGCTAATTCGTTTGCCTGTCTCATCGATTCATCAAGCCCTAAAATAGTCACAAAACTATTTTTATCTTCATCGTTGTTTGTAAGCTTTCCAGCCTCTTCGCTACTCTGCGTCACGTCGAGTATGTCATCTTGGATTTGAAACAAAAGTCCAAGTTTAATGCCAAACTCATAAAGACTCTCAGCTAAATCTTCTTTGCCAACTATAATAGCACCCATTTTCAGTGAAGCAGCTATAAGCTTTGCCGTTTTATTTGTATGGAGTATTTTTATATCTTCAACTTTAAGAGGTTGGTTCTCAAAGTGACAATCTATTGCTTGACCTAAAACCATACCATTAAGTCCACCATTACTCGCTAACTCTCTTATGAGTTTTACACGCGTTTCATCTGAAAAAGGCGCATTTGATAAAACTTCAAAAGAGTAAGTATTTAAAGCATCGCCAACAAGAATCGCCGTCACTTCATCAAAAGTCACATGCAGCGTAGGATTTCCACGACGAAGTGGTGAGTCATCCATAGCTGGTAAATCATCATGAATAAGCGAGTATGTATGAAGAAGTTCTATAGCAAACGCGGCATGACGAGCACCTTCTAGTAAAAGTGGGTTATATGCTTTTACTACGCCTAGTAAAAGCGCCGGACGAAAACGCTTGCCACCAGCTATTAACATATTTTGTAAAGCACTCTCATAATGAGGGTGAATACTCTTTGAAGTTGGTAGGTTATCTGTTAAAAATTTCTCAAAGTTTTGCATATGCAATCTTATACTTTTTCTACTTAATATTTACAAAAAACTGAAAGTTTCTTCTCTCGAAAAGAAGTGCTGAAAAGTCTTTAAAGTTTTCTATGTGTTTACGAAGTTCATTTTGCGTTTTCACTTCAATGCCATTTACTTGAAGAAGCCTATCTCCACGTACTAGTCCATAGTCTAAAAACTTCTGAGAAAGTTTTGTAACATGAAGTTGCTTATCAAAGTAGACACCCTTTTGCTCTAAAAAAGTATCACTAAGATAACCACCACCAAATCGGATAGATGCTTGTACTACAAAATCAAAAAACTTACCATCACGTTTCACTTTAACTTTATGTTTAGAACCTACTTTTGAGAATAGTATATTTCTCATAAGTAGAGATGCTGCTCTTATTTTCACACCATTAAACGCTATGATACGATCACCTTTTTTAAAAGGATTATTGTTCATATAAGGATCACTTGCGGAAACGATAACATGCGCGCCTTCATTTTTGACTCTTATTCCTATGTCTGAATATTCAGCTTTATTTGATGATATAAATCTTTTTAAATACTCTTTTTGAATAATCCCCTCGGGTGTAACAATAGATTCTAGAGAACAGCAACTACTCGTAATTAATGCAGGTGTCTTAGTTTTTTGACTAAAAGTAGCAAAGGAATTAAGTCCAACTTGATTTTTTAAAATCTTGCCCTCTTTAGCATCTGCTCTATTCACCATTGCAGAACCAAGCTGTTGTCGCATATTTATGTCAAAAGGATAAGGGAACTTATTTGTATCTTCTATAAGGTAAAGGGAAAGAAAAGGGTCATATTTTAATATTTTCGCATTTGGAGTAGTTCTGGAATATATAAGTAGTTCTGAATTTTCAATAGGAATAAGTAGAGAATTATTTTGAATTGTTTTAGAGTCATTTATTTTTTTTATACAGGAATCATAACCACCTTGACAGGCATAAATGTTAAGTAAAAGAAGGTTTAGAGCTATAAATAGGCGAAACACCTATTTCGTCCCACCAAAAGGATTACCCATGGAACCTAGCATTCCCATGGCACTCTGTTGTTGGTTAGTTTGAACCATTTTATTTGCGTCATTTATAGCGCCTATGAGTAAAATTTCTAGTGAACTTTTGTCAGAGAGTAGTTCATCATCAATAACTAAATCGATAACTTCGCCATTTCCATTGACACTTAGCTCAACAAGACCACCACCAGTTTTTACATTGTAGGTCTTTTGTGCTAGTTCACTCTTGAGTTTATCTGCATTTCCCTGCATTCCCTCAAGCATTTTACTCATATTTTCCATATCAAACACTGTTTAGATGTGTTCCGCTATTGTTTCTATATCGTTGTTATCATCAAGAATAACAACTTTTGGCTCATAATTTTCAAGTTCTTTTTCATCATAAGTCGCATAAGCGACAATAATTACTTTATCACCTTTATGAACTTTTCTAGCAGCCGCACCATTTAGGCAGATATCGCGACAACCTCGTTCACCTAAAATAACATAAGTAGAAAAACGCTCACCATTGTTGATATTTAATATCTCTACTTTTTGTCCAACTCGCATCTTAGAAGCTTCTAAAAGCTCCTCATCTATAGTAATAGAACCAACATAGTTTAAGTTAGCATCAGTAACAGTAGCACGATGAATTTTGCTGTACAACATATCAATTAACATAGTTCTTTCCTTACATTCCCATTTGTTTTTTTGCATCAGCGGGAGATATTGGAGCATCCCACATTTCGTCACTAATCACATACTCTTGGACAACATTTCCACCGATAATATGCTCAGCAATAATTCTGTCTATTTTCTCTTCCGTAAGACCAACATACATAGTATGACCTGGCTCTACTAGCATGATTGGACCTGCTGAACATCTATTCATACATGCAGTTTTGATGATCGGCGCAGTCATCATAATTCCTTCTTTCATAAGTTTCATCGCTGTGTACTGAAATAGACCTTTTGTATCTTCTGTTACGCAAGATGGCTTTGGCATACCTGGAGGAGCTGACTGCTCACACTTAAATATATAAAACGCTGGTTGAGGGATTCCCATAATAATAGTCCTTTGAAATATTTATCGAATTATATCTAAAAATTTATTCATATGAACTCATGAAGGAAAATAAGTATTTTTATTTAAGGTATGTAATAAGTATTTAGATATAATTCATTAAATTATAACATAGGATATGCTCTCTTGAAAACTTTACTATTTTTTATGGTTCTTGCTTCTTCTTTATATAGTGATGCTAAGATTTATACTGGGGCGAACTATGGCTACTACAATGAATCTTTCACTAATACAGAAGCAGAAAGTTCCAACCAACTTGCAAGTATAAAACTCGGATACGGTAAACGCGAAGCATATGCTATAGAGTGTTCCCTAGAGTTTCTAAATAATAACTCAAAAATATTTTCAGCTGAGGATGGTAGTAAGTATGCCTTTAATGTAGAGCTTATCAAAGCATTTGAATTAACAAAATACCTTAACCCCTTCGTGAAAATAGGCTTCGGAACAGGTATTTTGAAAATCCAGAGAGAGCTTCAGTCTGGTTTGTCTTATGGAACCTTTAATGTAGGTTTAGGTACGTATATTCCACTCTCAGAGCACTTTGACTTCGAGGTGGGCTACTTGTATAAAAGTGTCTCATATGAACAAATAGACACTATTGTAGAACAAACTTCTTATAAATCGGATATGAACATGTTTTATACCGGTTTTAATGTAAGATTTTAGGAGAAAACATGAAACTAATAATAACTATACTACTAACTACTCTTGCACTTATGCTCACAGCCTGTGGCGAAGACACGTCATCACCACTTAAAGATGTCGCAAGTATCAAGATAAATGAAGCAAACCAAAGTATGTATTCTACTGATGCATCAATCCAACTAAGCGCTACGCTTACTTATGATGATGGTTCAATTGATAATGTTACAGAGCAAGTCAAATGGAAGAGCTCAACTGATAAACTTTCTGTTTCAACTTTAGGAGTAGTAAGTGTTGGTCCTTATAATGGAGGTGATGCTAATATCTCTATCTCTTACCAAACATTAACATCCATTCCAGTAGAAATACATCTTATA